>CAZHMV010000022.1:0-51222 GCA_964532665.1 uncultured Anaerolineales bacterium | reverse complement strand
ACTGATCACTGGTTACTGATTACTGATCACTGGTCCCCTGGATGGTTCGGCCAGGCTCACCACAGGTTTGACAATCTGTACTGACGGAAAGGAGTGTGCAGAATGCTAGGACTTGATCGCATCACCTTCGATCCAAATATCATGGGAGGCCGGGCGTGCATCCGCGGAATGCGGATTACGGTGGCCTTGATCGTGAATCTCGTGGCCAACGGGATGAGCAGCGACGAGATCATCGAAGCCTACCCGTACCTGGAGCCAGAGGATATCCGACAGGCTCTACACTACGCCTCGTGACTTGCCGATGAGTCCGTCCATGAATTGGAGCTTGCCTGAGCATGAAGTTTCTGGCCGACATGGGCATCTCTCCCCGCACAGTAGAGTTCCTACGCAGTTTGAAGCACGAGGCGATGCACCTGAGTGAGGAGGGCCTCGAGCGGTTGCCTGACGCCGCTATTCTGGAGAAGGCTCGCCGTGAGAGACAGGTCTTGCTCACCAGTGATCTCGATTTTGCTGAGTTGATTGCAGCCAGCCAGGAAAAGCTTCCCAGTGTGATCATCTTCCGCTTGCGGAGTATGCGCCCCGCCAATGTCAATCACCATCTTTGCCAATTGAGGAAGACGAAGAATGAAACTCACAGATCAACAGATAGCCGAAGGCATCCTATTCACCGACGAGTATCAACTGACCATGGCCCAGCTTTACTATCGGATGGGTCTGCATGAGAAGCTGGTGCAATTTGACCATTTCTTCCGTGACTACCCCGACTACGGCGCGCACCAGGCCGGCTATTGCATCAACGCCGGCCTGGAATGGCTGCTGGACTGGATGCAGGCAGCCCATTTCCGTGACGAGGACATCGAATATCTGCGGGGTCAAACCGGGCGCACGGGCCGGCGCGTGTTCGAGGACGACTTCCTGGCGTGGTTGCGAAAAAACGGCACCTTCGACGGCATCACCATGCGCGCCATCCCGGAGGGCCGCGTTGTCCATCCGAACGTGCCGCTCACCGTGGTGCAGGGGCCGCTGGCCGTGGCCCAGATTCTGGAAACGTCGCTGCTCAACCACCTGAACTACCAGACGCTGATTGCCACGAAAGCCGCGCGAATACACCACAGTGGCCGGGGCCAGTTGCTGCTGGAGTTCGGGTTGCGCCGGGGACATGATAAGGGAGCCAATGCCGGCGCCCGCGCCGCCCTCATCGGTGGGGCGCATTTCACCTCCAACGTAGGGCTGTCCCACGTGCTGGGGTATCCGCCGAAAGGCACCCACGCCCACAGCATGGTCCAGGTTTTCATGACCCTGGGGATGGGCGAACTGGGAGCCTTTCGCGCGTACGCCGACGTCTATCCCGACGACTGCCTGCTGCTGGTGGACACCATTGACACGCTGGAAAGCGGCATCCCGCACGCCATCAAGGTCTTCGAGGAACTGCGGCGCAAGGGACACGAACCGATAGGCATCCGGCTGGACTCCGGCGACCTGGCCTACCTGAGCATTCAGGCGGCCAGGATGCTGGACCAGGCCGGCTTCCCCAACACCTCCATCGTCCTGTCCAACAACCTGGACGAGTTGGTCATCCTGCAGATCATCACCCAGATCCAGCAGGAGGCTCCACGCTACGGTGTCGATCCCGACCATCTCATTGGCCGGCTCGTGTACGGCGTGGGCACGCGGCTCATCACATCCTGGGGTGAGCCGGCCCTGGGCGGGGTCTACAAGTTGGTGGCCGTGCGTGACGGGGGTAAGTGGTTGCCGGCCATCAAGATTTCAGAGTCGCCGGATAAGACGCCCAACCCGGGCCACAAGCGCGTCTGGCGAGTGTACGACCAGCGAAGCAAAGCCACGGCCGACCTCCTGAGCCTGGACGACGAAGACCCCCGCGAGATGGAGCAGATTGTGCTGCGCCATCCGGTAGATCACACCAAACATCGGGTGCTCAACCACGATGACATCGCCGAAATCGAACCGCTCCTGGTGGACGTACTGCGGGAGGGCACGCTGGTGTACGATCTTCCGTCTCTGGAAGAAATGCGCCAGCGCCGCGAGGCCGACACGCGCCGGCTGGACCCTGGTGTCAAACGCCTCATGAACCCGCACATCTACCACGTCTCCCTCACCCAGCGGCTGTGGGACCTGAAACAGGGGTTGATCAGGTCGGCGATGGAGGAGAGCCAGTAATACTATCGGCATCGTTTCAGCGCGCACCCAGATCGCTTTACACTTTTGCTCGCGCTGGACAACAGTCCAGCGCCCCGAAACGCTTTGGAAGCCGCCGGACTGTTGTCCGGCAGGAGCAAATTGTAAAGCCGAGTTTCCCTTACGATGAAACGATGCCATACTATCTTTTGCTGGACGTAATGTTGAGCCAGATCGACTGACAGTTAGACAGGATGATGGACATGGACCAGAGCGATATTCCCAGTGGCCTGAGGCCGCACTTTCAAGAATACGATCTGCATGCGTTGGACCTTGAGCGTGACGCTGATTTGGTCATCCAGCGTACGATGGAATACGGCACGTGGGACGAAGTGCGTTGGCTCTTCGCCACTTACGGTGGCGCACGCATCCGCACCTTCGTGCAGGAGCGGGGCGAAAGATTGCTATCCCGCGTCACTTTCAACTACTGGCGCAAGCTGCTGGCAATACGCCGGTGGCAGCGTTCACCATTTCCCACGGCAGCGGAGGAGGTATGGGACAGATAACCCTTTGCGGTGGCGGCCACAAAATACGCCCGCGTGCGTACCTTTGCGGCCAGCGCCACACGCGGCCTGGCCTACTTTGAGGATGCGGAGGCATTGCCGATGCCCTCGATGATTGACCGTACGCCATGGACAGCCATGAAGCAATTCCTGGAAAGCCAGGCATTGGCGGCCGGACGGAGGCATTTAGCTGACTTGTGGCCCTAGCGAACCCAAATGCCAACCCTCATTGCAAAGTCGCCCCCTTCGACAGACTAGGGAGGGGCCTCAGGACGGGCTTCGGCGACTTGAAATCCAACCGGAGCAGGCCGGTTTCGCAGGCGTTGCCGCGAATTCATTCGCCAGGCGCGCGTAGAGGGTACGCCAGACACCCAGCAGCACGAAATTGACCGACATCACGACGGCGGCGAAGCTCAGGGGGATGCCACGCTGGAGGAAGAGGGCGCGCAGCAACAACCCAACCGGGCCGGCCACGAGCCAGGTGCCCTCGGTTCGCAGAAAGGCCGAGCGCACGCTGCTCACCGCCGACTTCCTGAACGCCCCTAGCACGGCCCCCACCGAAAACCACCCGACGATGAACGGAGCGGCAGTGCCGATCACCCCAGCAAACGGAATCGCCCCAGGGGGCTGGTCGTGGCTTGAACGGCCCAGCGCCGCAAACAGGAGCAGGACGACCAGGTCGCCGAAAGCCAGCGCGACCGTGGGTCCGAGTGGGTAGTCGGTGGCCGGCCGAGAAACCGGTGGTACTTCAGGAGACATCACTAACCACCCCAATTATAGCGCATCAACCCTACGCGACCCAACCCACGCCGACCATTTGCCGGCTGATCCGATTGTGCCGCTCGATAACCGGCTCGAGATCGGCACGGGTCAGGTGGCCATCCTGCACCACGATCTGACCGTTGATCACCGAGAAATCGACCGTCTGGGGAGCGCAGAAGACGACGGCTGCCAGAGGGTCGTGGAGCGCGCCGGCATACGCCACCCTATCCAGCCGAATCCCGATGAAGTCGGCAGCCATCTCCGGCGCCAGATAGCCGATGTCGTCGCGACCCAGCACGCAAGCCCCGCCGATGGTTGCTAACTCGAGAGCCTGTTCCGCCGAAAGAGCGCCAGGATCGCCGGCCACCCGTTGCAAGAGCATTGCCTGACGCGCTTCGGCCAGCATGTGGGAGCTATCGTTGCTGGCGCTGCCATCCACCCCCAGGCCCACTTTCACCCCCGCCGCCCGCATCGCCTTCACGGGCGCAATCCCCGACGCCAGGCGCATGTTGGAGGTCGGGCAGTGGGCCACGCCGGTCCCCGTTCGCGCCATCCGCCCTATTTCGTCGTCGGAGACGTGCACGCAGTGGGCCCACCAGACGTCATCGCCGGCCCATCCCAGGCTCTCGGCATATTCCACCGGCCGGTAGCCGAACTGCTCCAGGCAGAAATCCTCTTCATCCAGCGTCTCCGCCAGATGCGTGTGACACAGCACGCCGTAGCTTTGGGCCAACCGCCGGCTCTCCCGCATCAGGTCCGGCGTCACGGAGAAGGGTGAGCACGGAGCCACGCCCACGCGACACATCGAATAGCGGCCAGGGTCGTGGTACGTCTCGATGACCCGCTGCGTATCCCGTAGGATGTCATCCTCGTTCTCGGTCACGCGATCCGGCGGCAGTCCGCCCTGGGACTCGCCCAACGACATGCTGCCCCGCGTCGGGTGGAAGCGGATGCCCAGTTCCTGCGCCGCGCGGATCTCATCGTCCAGGCGGGCATCGTTGGGGAAGATGTAGAGGTGATCGGCCGCTGTCGTGCAGCCCGAGAGCATCAACTCTGCCAGCCCGACGAGGGCACTGACATAGACCGCTTCGCCGGTCAGGCCGGCCCAGATGGGGTACAGGGTCTTCAGCCAGTTGAACAGATTGGCATTCTGCGCCGCCGGCACCGCCCGAGTGAGGGTCTGGTACAGGTGATGGTGCGTGTTCACCAGGCCGGGCAGCACGACCATCCCCCGCGCATCGATGACCTGGTCGGCCGTGGTGGGGAGTTCATCCATCGGGCCGACCTGTTCGATGACGTTGTCACGCACGAAGAGGCCAGCGTCTTCCAGTTTGCGCCGCCGGTCGTCCATGGTCACCAGCAGCGATGCATTTTTCACGAGAAGTGTGCTCATGGTGGAGATTATACACCAGGAGGAATTGATGAGGAAGCCGCACCGCGTGAACTGTGACTCACGGGCGCATATAAAACTTGGGGGACCACCATTCACGAGCCAGTGTTTGTATTGCGTACTGCGTACTGCGTAAACGGCCTATATTATTTATGGGTCTACACATATTAGTGGGGCGCTCTGAGCGGACAACAGTCCGCGACACCAGATGTTGTGGGTCCCCGGTGTTGATTCCACGAGATACGGGGACTGTTGTCCCCTCTGAGCGGGTTAACCCCACTATTCTGCGTAGAGCCTTATTTATGAAACCAGTACGCAGTACGCAGTACGCAGTACACGCGAGCAGTTGCGCTTTATGTAAAGACCAAGCACTATGCAGCTTGTGCGAGAAGACTGCCATGCAAGCCGCGGGTTTCTTTCCCCTGGCGACGTCCATCCCACGCCACGGCAGCCCGTTGCCGGCGATAGCTATCCCACAACTTTGTCAGCTCGCGCGAAATCTGCTGTACGCGCCAGTATTCTTTCTCGGTTAGTTCGCGGCGGCCGGCCTCCTGCCACAACCGCTGGCGCTCCTTCGACAACTGATTAATCCGATCCATCGTCATATCCACGGCAGCACCTCGCATCTTCTTGACACAACAGCCTTGTTCTGTCAGTTAGATGCACAACGAGGGCTCATCTTACAAGGTCCGCGCCTGGCTCCCTTGCCCCCTGCACCGTCACGCCGTACGCCCCAGGGCATCCGCCTCCGCCAGCAGAGCCGCATCGAGCACCTCTTCGATGGTGTCCACCAACACAAACTGCACGGAATCACGCACCTCCTCGGGCACGTCGTCGAGCCACGGCTCATTGCGCCTCGGCACTACGAGCGTCTTGAGCCCCGCTCGATGGCCAGCCAGCACCTTCTGCTTCACACCGCCAATCGGCAATACCTGGCCGCGCAGCGTAATCTCGCCCGTCATGGCCACGTCGGCGCGGGCAGGCCGGCCCGTCAACAGGCTGGCAATGGCTGTGACCATCGCCACGCCGGCCGACGGTCCGTCCTTCGGCGTGGCGCCCGCCGGCACGTGCAGGTGGATGTCCATGCTATCGAAGGAATCGGGGTCGATGTTCAGATCCTCGGCTCTGGACCGCACGTAGCTCAGAGCGATGTGGGCACTTTCCTTCATTACATCGCCCAACTGCCCGGTCAGGGTGAGATTGCCCCTACCCTTCATGCGCGAGGCTTCGACGAACAGGATTTCACCGCCGGCCGGCGTCACCGCCAGCGCCGTCGCCACGCCAGGAATCTCCGGCCGATCGGCCGCTTCAAACTGGTGCCTGGGTCGCCCGAGAAGTTCTCGGACCTGTTCCGAATTGATCTCGATCTGGCCGTTTTCACCGCCGGCGGCGATCTTCACGGCCACTTTGCGACATGCCCGACCGATCTCCCGCTCCAGGTTGCGTACGCCGGCCTCGCGGGTATACTCTCGGATGATCGTGCGCAGGGCTGACTCAGCGAACGCGATTTCCTCTGCACGAAGTCCATTCGCACGCACCTGCCGTGGCACCAGGTAGCCCTGAGCGATGCGAACCTTCTCGTACTCGGTGTAGCCATCCAGCGCGATGATCTCCATGCGGTCGCGCAGGGGCTCCGGGATCGGGTCCAGCCAGTTAGCTGTGGTGATGAAAAGAACCTGGCTTAGATCAAAGTCCACGTCCAGGTAGTGATCGCGAAAGGCATTGTTCTGGGCCGGGTCCAGCACCTCCAGCAGGGCCGACGAAGGGTCACCCCGCCAATCAGCGCCAATCTTATCGACCTCGTCCAGCATGAAGACCGGGTTCTTCGTGCCGACCCGCTTGATGGCCTGGATGATCCGGCCCGGCATCGCGCCGATGTAGGTCCGGCGATGCCCCCGAACCTCGGCCTCATCGCGCAACCCGCCCAGGCTCATCCGGGTGAACTTCCGCTCCAGCGCCCGAGCGATGGACTGCCCGAGACTCGTCTTGCCCACGCCTGGCGGACCGACAAAACACAAGATGGCCCCCGTCCCTTCCTCGACCGTGGCCGGCACATCCTCGAAGTCGAAACCGCGCTCCTGGCGCAGCTTGCGAACCGCCAGGAACTCCAGGATGCGTTCTTTAACTTCCTCCAGGTCGTAGTGATCCTCATCTAAGACCTGCCGGGCGTGGTCAATGTTCAGGTTATCGTCGGTCGTATCGTTCCACGGGAGATCGGTCAACCAATCGAGGTAGGTCTTGATCACGGAATACTCGGCCGCCTGGGGCGGCATCTTCTCCAGGCGATCCAGCTCGCGAAGGGCCTCTTTCTCAGCCTCTTCGGGCATGCCGGCCGCTTCGACCTTCTGGCGATACTCCTCAACCTCGGTCTGTTGTTCATCGCCCTCACCCAACTCCCGCTGGATGGCTTTGAGTTGCTCACGCAAGAAGTACTCACGCTGAGCCTTGGTCATCTCCTCGTGGGCTTCAGAGCGAATCTTCTCGCCCAGTTCCATCACCTCAAGCTCGTGACTCAGGATACCAACCAGCCGGCGCATCTTCTCAGTCAACAGGTCGATTTCGAGCAATTCTTGCGCCGTCTCCATGTCCATCCGAATGTTGGCGGCCACCAGATATGCCAGCAGACGGCGGTCTTTGACGCCGGCAAGAAACTCCACAATTTCAGCAGGTATCTGGGGCATCAGGCTGACCAGCCGGCGGGCCAGATCCAGCAGGCTGCGGGTCAGCGCATCCATCTCCAGGGATTCTTCGGCGGCCTCAGGCGCAAGCCGGATACGTGCCCGAAGATAGGGATCCGCCGGCAGCCAATCCTCCACCTTGAATCGTTCGATCCCTTGAATGATCACCTGCAACGACCCATCTTCGTCGCTCTCAATCACCCGCTGGATCAGAGCCAGGGTCCCCACCTGATAAACATCCGCCGGGCCAGGTTCGTCCAAATCCGGCCGCTTCATGGCAACCAGGCCGATGAGACGATCTCCTTGCTCCGCTTCCTGAATCAGTTGGACCGAGCGTGGGATACCCACAGCAATAGGCATCACACCGAAAGGAAACGCCACTGTATTTCGCAGTGGAAGGATAGGCAGTACTTCCGGAATCTTATCAGGATGAACAAGCTGTGCATCGCCAAATCGAAAGCCAGGAAACATGGATTCACCTCTTCAAACTATAAGTAGAGTCTCGAGAACCCGAGATGGTCGCTCAGATTCCCATCACTAAATCATACACCGACACTCCCCTTACCTCCAAATGAACAGTCACCCGACTTGACAGAATAGTACAGATGTACTATAATATTTATCGCATCGGGGCACGAAACAGCCGTCAGGAGGCACAACCGACGGGGAAGGGCACCTTACAACCACTAGCCATTGCATCGCGTCGTTAGCGATCCTTTCCCGCCGATGGACTTGTCGTCGGCGGTTCATTTTGCCCCACATCGAAGCCTGGCAAGCCCGCTACCAGGAACAAAACCGTGGCTGTTGACGTCAGCCCCGCCAGACAGCTTCACGAGCAAGCCCTGCGTTTCGCGCGGGGCTTACGTTCGTGAGTAGCAGCCTGCGATAACAAGCCGCGAAAGAGCTGGAACAGAGTTGGCACATAACGCACATCCATCGTCATAGATGGGTGGTGCATCAGTTGATGGAATGAGTGAGATGGAACAGATTGGGACACTCGAAGCAATTGAAGAGCTGTTGCACCGTGGGCAGGACAAAGGGCACGTGACGATCGATGACATCCTGGAGGCCACATCGCAGTTCGACGAGCACCTGCATGGCCTGGACAGCCTGTTCGACATTCTGGCCGATGAAGGTATCGATATCTATGGCAACGGCCATGATATCGTGTCGCTCCACGAGTTGGCCGTTCAGAAAGAGGAGCAAGGCACTCTCGAGTTCGTGGACTCTGACGACACTGTGAGCCTCTACTTCCGAGATGTGCGACCGATCCCATTACTGTCCCGCGACCAGGAAGTGGAGCTCGCCAAACGGATCGAGCGCAGTGAAAAGGCCAAGCAGCGCCTCGCCAGGATGGGCGATGAGCTTGACTTCGCCGAACGCGCGCGCCTGGAAGCCGAGGTCCAACAGGGTCGAGACGCTTTCCAGGAATTGGTGCAGTCGAACTTCCGGTTGGTGATCAGCATTGCCAAGAAGTACATGGGGCATGGCGTGCCCATGCTGGACCTGATCCAGGAAGGGAACCTGGGACTGATTCGCGCAGCGGAGAAGTTCGACTATCGCAAGGGGTACAAGTTCAGCACCTATGCAACCTGGTGGATCCGCCAGGCCGTCACACGAGCGCTGGCCGATCAGGGCCGCACGATCCGCATCCCGGTACACATGAAGGATCGCATCCAGCGGCTGAGCCGGCTATCGCATGAGATGGAGATGGAGCTGGGCCGCCGGCCAACCCCCGAGGAAATCGCCAAAGAGGTTGACCTGAGCCTCACCCAGGTAAAGCTGGCCCTGGACGCCGCCCGACAGCCGCTCTCACTGGAGAAGCCCGTCGGCGATGACGAGGACAGCGAACTGGGAGACTTCATCGAAGGCGACGACCTGCCTGACCCTTCGGAAGAGGTCGATCTAACACTGCTGTCCGAGGAGATCGAAGACCTCCTGTCAACCCTGACACCGCGCGAGGCCCGCATCCTGACAATGCGCTACGGGCTGAGCGGCGGGCGTGAGTATACGCTGAAGGAGGTTGGCCAGAAGTTCGGGCTGACGCGAGAGCGCATCCGCCAGATCGAGCAGGAGGCGCTGCGCAAACTGCGACACCCCAGGCGCAGCCGGCGACTCCGCGCATACCTGAACTAACATCGCCGGCTGGCCAGGCGACACGACATCAAAGAGCCCGACCCAGGTACGACCTGGGTCGGGCTCTTTGATGTCCACAGGTTACCATTGCTCACGGATTGTAGGGGCAAGGCAGGTCGGATTGAAGGTGCATTCGCATCGGAGAATCGTTGGTTAGATGGCTGGGTGGCTAGATGGCTGGATGGTACTGTACCTTGCGAGTTCACAAGCCATCCAGCTTTCCAGCCATCCAGCAATTTCCATGCTTCATAGTGCCCGGAAGAGCACGTTGACTGATCACTGAATACTGAATACTGGCTACTGGCTACCGGCCCGGCGCGAACCGTGGGGTAATCGTAGGTGACGCGACGATGCATCGAACGTCATGCGTGGTGAATGTCCAGCTTCTAATTGGTGAAACGGGCGTTTAGGGTCATGCGACACAAGACCGCCCTCACCAGTGGAACTGTGCTAACCAAATCAGCGTCTGACGATACGAGACGATTTCGCCGCCCCGGAAAGGCCCAGTATGCAACGCTTGCTGCCAGCTCTTGTGGCACTCACGATACTCCTGATGATAGCGTGTCAAGCGCCGATCATTTCCTCAACGCTTACACTCGCATCGAATCACACCCGGCAGCCGGCCACCTCCACCACCGGCCAGTCCACGCTGTCCCCCACCGCCAGCATCGACTTCAATGCCGCCTTCCGCCAACTCGCCGATCAACTCAGCCTGGGCCCGTATGTCAAACCCGACCTGGCGGAGGACATCCAGCGCGTGCTGGTCGCCTTTCTGAACACCAAAGCCGACCGTCGGCAGACCATCGACCGTCAGCCAACGGTCATTGACGAGCTACGGAACGTGCTCGACATGCTTCCAACCGCCAGGCCCAACGTCACCATCAGCGACGCTGATGGTGATGGACGCCTCGACGTGCTGGTCACGATTCCCGTGGCGGGCCTGCCTGGATTCGTCATCCGTCACCTGCCGAGTGGCTTTGTCGGCTACCAGGTTCCGAACCCAGCCGGCAGGGCGACGAACGGCGCAATCACCGTCGAGCGCATCGCTGATCTGGATAGCGATGGAGTCCCGGAACCTGTACTGACTTCCCGGATGATTGGCGCCAGTGCGGTGAACACGGTGATTACTGTCGTACGGTGGGACGGACAGAGCTTCAAGACTCTGCTCCAGACCGGTATCAGCGACTGGGCCGGCCCGGCCCGCTGGGAGTTTGTCAAAGAGAACGGGACCGAAGCACTGAGCACCACGTGCTCCGCCCTTGGACCGTACGACCACAAACTGCTGTCTCATCCCCGGTTGACGCGGACCTACCGCTGGCAGGCCGGCTCGCTGATCCTTGACCAGACGACAGTGGATGCACCTGCGACTGTTCGTCAGCAGGTCAACGTGGCAGAGTCAGCATTTCGGAAGGGTCAGCTCGACCAGGCACTGGCAGCCTATTCGCGAGCCGTGGAGGACACAACCCTGGCGCAAGAGTCGGAAACCGAACAGGTAGACTGGCGTGCCTACGCCGAGTTCCGCATCGGCGAGATCGAGGCGCTGCAGGGCAACGCGAGCGCAGCGCAGGAAGCGATGGCGACAGCAGCAGAGGCTGGCCCCTCCCTGAGCGATCTGGCGGCGGCCTTCCTGGAAGGCTATGGCGATGGCAATGCAGCCCGCGGACTGGCGGCCATTCAGCGCGTGAACCTTGCCGGGCAACTCTACTTCGGCAAGGGCGGAAATCTCGGCTTCCCCATGGACGCAGCCGGCATTCTCTACCCGGGTCTCCCGGTAGCCGCCTACCTGAACGCCCGGCCGGAGGCCGGCCGCGGCTCGGGGGAGGCACTCACCAGCAAGCTACGGGACCTGGGTCTGGACGTCGCCAGCTCAGCCATTGTGGACCTGGACGGCGATGGTCGCCCGGAAGTTGTCGTCGTGCTGAACCAGGCGATGCCGAAAGAGGTAGCACGTTCGGGCCAACGCCAGACGGTGTGGCTGCTGACGCGGGGAGAGGACGGCTGGTGGCCAGAGCCGATCGAGACAGCTTCAAATCTGCTATTGACCGAAACCATGCCGGTGCCGGAAAGTGGCCGGCGAGTTGTGGTCTACCAACGCCCAGACAGCGCCTCTCCACGCCAGGCGGCGGTCAGTTGGGACGGCGCCCAGGTCCTGCGCTACAATCTCCCGGATGGCGAGGAACTTGTCCCGGTGGCCGGCGATGATCCGTTCGAGTGCACGATTCCCTGACTTGATCAAGGATAGAGGGTAACTGCTCACCCACCCTCCCGCAGGTTGCGATGCGAAATGGCTCTGTCTCCAAAAAACGGCCCTGAACCAGCGATTCGCGGCCAGACAGGCTTCAAACCTGCGGGAGGGTGAGCAGCTACGACGAATACAACATCGCCAGGTCAGGACCAATCAGTTCAAATGCCGCAATACCCCGTGATCATCGATGAACCATGCCTCGGCGCCCCCTTGAACGTGTAGCAAAGAGCGATTGGCCTCAGCGGCAGCGCGGTCACTGAAGAGATAGTTGATCGAAGTGACGTTGCGCCGCTGGCCGTCGGCTGTGATCACAGAACCCGCTTCTTCTAACCTGCGATAATCGTCCAGTTGGAACACATCGACCTCACCGCCGGATTGGTAAATCTTGGCATCCCACAGGGAACCATCATCGTTCAGGAAGAAATCTGACGAACGATCACGTTGCAAGTTCAGGTGCAGGTTGTCCCCTCGCCTCACCGTAAGCCGACTGCGGGGCGCGCCGACCGGCTGATGGAACACGTAGTGGTTGACCCAGCGCTCAAAGAGCGAGCCGGCGGTGCTGTTGTCCATCTGCGCTGCCAGGCGGCGAATCTCGCGGATGTCCGAGGTGGTTCGGACGATATCGTCGAGTTCGGCCGGGCTGTAGGACCGGATTGGCGGCCGGCCGGCGGCCACCCGGCGGGCGTTACGAGCATCGCGCAACTCGCGCAACGCGGTCGGGTCGTTGTTGCGCAGCCGATCCAGAAATCGCCGGTATTCCACCTCGGCCTGGCCGGCCGGCAAGCGCCGGGCAATGTCCGTGAGAGCATCCAGGTTCTCCTCGAAGCGCACGATGTTGTACCCTGAGTGGCGATAGAGCGCGGAGAATGTGTCGTAGCCGGCATCGATGAGAAACTGCATGCTGCGGGGCCGGCTCGCCAGGTTTTGAAAGAAACCAAGGCTGCGTGCACCAACTCCCCGTCCAAAAGCCCGGTTTGGCATGGCCCGCACCGCGCGCATGAACAGTTCGGCGTGCTCGGATGGGATGGCCGACATCAGGTTGAACAACTCGCGATTGGTGAAGCCGGATCGAGCCGCGAGACGCTGGAAACCTTGCACCAGATTATCCGAGAGCCGACCAACCCGAACTTCCAGAACGGACAAAGCCTCAGCCCGCCCCAGCGCATAGTTGGCTGCCTCTGCTAACTGGGGATGCCTGGCTGCCAGTTGGGTCATATCTCGAACGCCACGCACATCAGCAGACTCCAGCGCACGCCCCAGCCGGGCGATGTCCTCCTCCGGCAGATGGGACAGCAACCGCAGAACGTCATCTTCGCTCGAAAGCAGGCTCACCCGGCGGAGCAACCTGGCCAGGTCCTCAAGCTTCGCAGCAATGCGCTCCACCTCGACCACACGCCCGACCAATCCCAACACGCGCGCAAACCGGGCCAGCGCCGCCACCCTCTCCGTCAGGCCCACACCGGAGAGAATGGCCCTGATCTCGCCGACGCCTACGAACCAGGAGGCCACCTCCCAGATGATAGCCCACTTGATGCGACGCACAATGCTGCCGGTGATGCCAAGAAGCTGGGCCCCCTTCAGTCCGTACACCACCTTCTGAGCCATCTGCCGGAGCATGTTGCCCACATATTGCACCGCCGGCGGGTAGCCGATCTGGGCAAGCTGAACCATCAAGCCCAGCTTTGCAAGCTGCCCAATTCCGTCAATAATCTTCTCCGGCTCGGAGATCAACATCCACAGTGCCTCTAGCGTGCCACCCAGGAACCGTATGAAACCCCGAGCGGCCTCTTCCATCTCAGCCACGTAGTCGGTGCTGATGAGGGGTCCCATGGGGCCGAGAGCGATGTTTCTCGCGATGTCCTCCAGATTGCGGGGGACAAGGCCGGCCTCTTGGAGCAAGCCGACGAGGAACTCGAACGTGATCGGTCCTGTGTCGCCGAACCGCTGCCCAACCACGACGAGCAGGCTCCAAATCTGGCTATCCAGGTCGGCAAATAGTTGGTCGTACAGACGCGCCTGACGTAGCAGGCCAAGGGTGGCGGCAAGTTCGGAGCGGTTTTCGATGGACTTGATAATCTCAACGATGGCCACCTCCTGGGGCTCGCGGGTCCAGGCGTTGATCAGGACCTGCAGGTAGCGGGCTTTCACGTCCCATTCCACGAGGGCGAAGGCATGGGCATCCAACTCGGCCAGTCGCCGGGCGGCCGTTTCAATCTCGCCATCGGCAATCAGGCGGTCAATCTCTTCGAATATCAGCGAACGGGCCAGTTCGGTGGGAATGACACCGCGTTCGCGGGGAGTCAGTGCCAGTTGGGTGTAGAACTCGCGAGCCAGCCGGAGATTGGGTGGGAACAGAGGTCTATCGTCAACGGTGAACAACGTGCGAAAGAGATAGGTCCGACCCTCATCATCCCGGAATTGGGTTTCCCAGTGAATCCGCCCCGCCAGGCCAAAGACCTCGCCTCCTCCCTCGATCTGGAAGCCACCGCCCGGAGCCGGCGCGGGGGCACGGAGGGCATGGGTCGTGCCAAGAACGTAGTAGCGGGACCCCGGTTGACCGAACGGCCCCTCGAGAATAACGAAGGACCGCGCCCCAAAGAGCAACTGGCCCCAGCGAATGGCACGGCGCAGGTCCGAGGAGATGGCATATCGACCCGATCGCACCCGCACCGCCTGCCAGCCAGGGAAGATGGCAATCAGTTTGCCTTCGAAGGGGCTCCGGGCACGGATGACCTGGTCGTCGGCTACCTGGCCGGCAGGGTGCAGGAGGAGCGTGCTCGTGACGACCTCCGCTTCTTCCTCCTCAAAGGTGATCCGCTCCACCGGCACCTCTGTGGGAGCCCCGCCGTTTCGGTAGCTGGGCACGGCATAGGTGCCATGATCGGGCCGGAATTGGGCCGGCGAAAACGGTTCGTAAGCATCCGCCGGCGCTTCTCCGTCACTGGCGATTACCATCTCGGCGGACGGGGAGAGCCGGCCTTGAACGGCCCGCCGGATCGCAGCCACGACCGCTCGCTGGAGCCGGCCTCTTTCCTCCTCGCTCAATTCGCCCTGGAATCGGACGCGTGTCGGGATGTGATAGCGTCGGTTCATCGGTCCTCACGGCAGACGAGGCTGCACTTCACTCGACTTCCTCACCAAGGAGGCGTAGTAGCGGATCCACCGGTGACGGTGTGCGAAAGCGCCGCTGATATCCGCCCAGCAGGTCGATGATAGCAGGAGCAATCCCCTCGAGATAGTCGTAGTAGATGTGCCGCAGAGCGAGCAGGAAGATTTCGCCGCCGTGGGGAGATTCCTGTTGCATGCCCCGGATCATCTTGACCGCCGTCCGCACCCCGTGGCGATAACCGTCTTGCGAACCTCTGCTGTATGGCCAGGCTATCAGGTCGAGCGGTACTTCATCCGATGGGTAGTAGATGTGTCCGTCAGGAGGATCATGCACGCTCCCAGACATCGTGTTGAGCGCCTCGGCAAATCCGCGTTTGGCTCCGTTGGCGTACCCGAGGGCCTGCCCTTCGGCGTAGCTGGCGAGGGGCGCGAAGATCGTCCAGGCGCCTAACTGGATGAACGAGGCAACATCCAACCGAAACTGGATGTCCACTTTGGTGAACCGGGCCAGAACCCCGCTGACCGTCTTGCCGTGGCCGGCTGCGGTCAGCACCTCGAAGACCCACATGATCCACTCCGGCCGGCCGGCCGGCGGTGGCCCGAGGCGCCGAAGGATCGCCTCCAACTCTGCCTCAGTCGGCGATGGTGCCGCCGGCGCTGTCGGCGCAGTGGGCTGACTGAGAAGACGGATCTCCACCCGACGATTCCTGGCCATGCGGCGCGGAATCAACTGGCCATGCCGGCCCTGTTCGCGCTCCAGCAGGTCACGCTCACCGTGGCCTTGAGCTTCGATCTGGCCGGCCGGCACGCCGGCATCGATCAGAAACTGCGCGACTGCCAGGGCGCGCTCCCGGGACAGGCGCTCATTCGTGCGTACAGAACCGGAACTGCTCGCATGCCCCTCCACCGCGATTCTCAGATTCGGGTTGGAGATGGCCTGCTGTGCGATCTGCCGCAGCGGGTCATGGAACTCAGCCCGCAACCGGGCGCGGCTAACCGGAAAATTCCAGAGCCGGATGCCGTCGGGCAGTGTTTCGACGCGGCCCCGAGCTGTATAGTCAGTTTCCCTTGGCCCGGTCGGGACGCTGGCCGCAGCCAGACCTCTCACGGTCGCAAGTTGACGGGCCTCCTCAGCACGCTGCTCGGCCGTGATTTCCTCGCGCGGCAGGGTCACTTCCTCAAAGGGGTCAGATGGGTAGCCGGCGGCATCGGTCTCCAGAGTTTGCAGGCTCGGGGCATCGCCGAAGATGTGCGGGTACAGGCTCGGGTCCGGCAGGCCGGCCAGCGGATCGTTGACGTCGATCATCCCCGCCTGGATGAGCTCGCTGAAGGCTCGTGCCGAGAACAACGCGTCCAGCACGCGCAGGATGCGTGGCGCGTTTTCAGCCCGGTAGGGATCGAGGAGCCGGCGAGCCTCCGCCACAAGCTCGGCCGCCGACAGGGCCTCCAGCTCAGGGTCGTGCCGCAACAGGAGGGCCGGGCCACGCGGGCCAGAATGACCCCAGAATTCCCCGGCCGAGGGGATGCCGGGCACCACGCCACCTTGCTCGGCGGGGCGAATCAGGATGTCCTCGAGCCGGCGTCGTTGCTCGTCTGTCAGTCGTCCACCTCGAAGCGTTGCCACCCACTCCACTTCTTCCCGCGTGGTGATGAAACCTTCGCTGGGCATCCAGTCGCCGAACGTCTCGCGGATGTAGCGGCGCTTCTCCTCGTCAGGTCTGTCCCGCTGATCCTCCGGCAGATAGCCTTGGTCGATGAGGAAATCGAAGGCGTCTTCGAGGGCCGCGAAGCTCCGCGCGATCTCGATCCCGCGAAAGTGTTGGAATCTCGTCGGCGCAAACACGTGGGGCCGGCCACCGAAAAAAAGGCGCAATGCATCCAGCGTCTCCTGCGCCTGGCCAACGTTGCAGCCGCGCACCACGATCTGAGTGCTTTCGTCGAGCACGCCGACGACCTCCCGCCGTTCCTCGCGGAAGCGCCGATGCAAACCCCGCCGGAACTCTTCCTGAAGTTCGGCTAGGTCAGAGGGTGTAAAAGTTCGCCTGGGCCGGCCCTCCGTCAGGGGGATGAAGATGCGGCCGGCAGTAATCGCGTGCGTGACCAGCACAATCTCGCTCACGTGCGCCCGCCGCCCGGTACGGCGCATGTGGCGGCGGATATCGCGCAGCAGCAGCCGGAACATGTGCTCAAAGCTGCGTGCCCGGAAGCGGCGGTGCTGCGGGTAAAACGCACGAATGAAGTCCTGGGCGGCACGGCCGTACTTGTCGCTCGTAAAAAAGAAAGCGTAGTTGAGGAAATCCGAGTGCAGGGGCAGTTCCAATGACGTCGGGGAATGAGGGGTCGAACGGACAGGCACGCGCCGCAGCCGGCCGCCGCGATCGTACGCGGGCAGTTCATACGTGCCGTCGAAGACTCGTGACGCGTCGGGAACCTCCCGCGCCTCCCCGAAGAGCCGGCCTTCGGACTGCCCCTGGATGAGCGTCTGCTCCGCAAAGGCGATGCGCGCCGCGAGGGCGCGCATCAAGGCTTCGGCAAGTTCGTCGAGTTGTGCATCACCTGGCCGGCCCGTAACGCGCACCGTAATCGGGATGTAGCAGTTGATCTGTCGCATGGCGTCTACGGCATTCGTCCTAACACGTCAGCCAGCCGCTCCCAGACCCGCATCTCGATCAGCTCCCGCTCCTCCTCAGGCAGGCTACCAACGATGACAATCTCCACCGGAAAGTGATAATTGATCACCCGTTGGCCGGCCATCTCAGCCGGCTCGATCTCCGCCTCCGAACCCGACGCCGGCATGATAAATTCGCCCTCGTGCACCAGAGCGAGACCGGTTCTGCGCACGCGGCCGCCGGCTTGAAAAGCGGGAATGTCAAATTCATCTGCTACAAAATCATCTGGCATGGAAAACCTCGTGGCACACAATTACAAGAAAGCAGGCAGGTTGATCAGCCCAAACAGCAGCAGCCCTGCCAGCGTCAAGAGAAGGGCGACGTTGACCCACCTCTGCTTACCCCGTTGGGCCGAATGTTGCTCCCACGTTCGACGGGCCAATTCTTCCCGTACGGCGTCGCCTGTCAGGCGGCGCACCGCCTGCAGGTATTCGTCGTACGATGAGACATCGGGCTGCCCAAGCACCAGCGAACTGCTGCGACGCCACAACGCAAGCGCAGCACACAGGCCGGCCAGCGACAGCACAGCCAGGGCGATCAGGCCCAGCCCACCCCGTGAAAAGATCAATCCCGGAGCCAACGTCACGATCCGCTCCCCCCCAAGCCTGGCACCGAAGATGAGACCTCCCATCAACAGCCCATCCAGCACCAGGAGCGTCAGTGCCTTGACGTCGGTGCTTCGAGCGCGGGCACGCACTCCCTCGTACATCAGTTGCTGGAACTCAGACGAATCCAGCCGTGCCATTTTCAACCTCTCAAGTCACCGGTGCAAACTCAATGCGGATCGTGGCCGGCTGTGGAATCTCCTCCGCCCACACGCGCACCTCGGCTACCACCGTCTCGATGCTACTGCGCAGGGTGAAAGCGGCCTGGCCCCGGTCCAGATTCACCTGCCGGGCCGACAACGTGCCGGCGGTCGTGCGAATGTTGAGACGGTTGCTGTGGCGTGCGCCTGTCAGTGGCCGGCCGGAGGTGGTGGACACTTTCTGTACGCTGATAGTCACGGCCGATTCGCCGTCAGCGGGGACCTCCGGGATGTGGTCGATGGGGCTGACCGCCGGCGCATCGGTGCTCAACTCCAGGGCCACGTCCTGCTCCGGCTCGACGAAGTCTTCGCGCAGCACCAGCGTGCCTGCAGCCGGGTCTGCGCTGAACGCCGACAGTGGCCGGCCGGCGAAATCGAAGTCCAGAAACAGCTTCCCCTGGCCTTCTGCGAGCACCAGGTCCTCCCGGGGCGCGGCCGTAGGGCGAGCCAACAAAACCTGCTTGCTCTCTTCGTCATAGACGATCTCGTACGGCATGGCTCATTCTCCCAGCTTCCAGAGGCGCACCCGCAGCGTGAGATCACCTGGGAAGATATTGCTATGCGGGATGTTATTGCCGGAGAAACGCACCAGGATGAGCGTGTTGTCATCCGATAATCCATAGGCATATACAACGCCGAGCCCCAGGTTCACCCACAGGTCTGCTCCGGGAGCAACAGCGGTCGTAGGTGCGGCAGCCAGCATGGCGACTGTGCTCACACCGGCGACGTGCCCGGGAACAGTGAGCCTGGCCTGCAGATCAACCAACAGATTTGTCGTGCCCAGATTGTGGGTGAGCGTAACCATGGAGGCCCCCTGGGCCAGAGTGACCTCCTGCTCCCACGTGGGTGTCATGTCCGGCCCAGTCCCCTGCGCCAGAATCTCGGCCAGTTTGTCGAACTCACGCTCGATGCCGTGGAAGGCTTCGTTGAACTCGTCAGCATCTACCGCATCGACGTAGTTCTGCTTATCCACCCAGGCCCATTCCCGCTGATATGCCTTGAGCAGCGTTCCTGCCCGGGCGGCAATGGCCAGGTCGGCGATGGCGTTGATAACTTCCGCCCGCAACGCACTTGTCCTGGCCGTGATCGGCCGCATCGCCACCATTCTCGCAACACCGTCAGCCATCTCCGTATACCTCCTCTTGACTCTCATCCTGCCCCGGTGGGCAGGCGCATGCAATCGGACTGATCTCCGGCACTCCACTATCTACCCGGCCAACCGACCCCCTCCTCTGGCGATAGCGCGGATACGTCCGTTCTGTGTTCGCATTCCGCAGCAGCCGGTCGGCCATCAACTCGGGCACGTGCTGGCGCAGAGATAGCGTCCGCCCTTCCACACCCACGGGATGGTGAAACGCCAGAAAGTTCATTAGATCATCGTAAACCAGTTTGGGGATCGGAGGAACCCGGCCCCGCTCGTCTGCTACCGCGGCCAGCGCGAAGCGATACGGCTCCGTGCCATCCCCCAGCACGAACTCGCCGCGCGCGCCGACCACGCCGGCCCGCCGTGCCGTGAACAGCTTGCAGTGCCGCTCCGGCGGCGAATCCAGCCGACCCTGTCCCGGCCCGTAGCGTGTCAGACACCAGTAGTAGTGGGCCGCCTCGGGCAGCGGTACCTGGTACGGCGGTGGCTCCGCTGCCGTTTCTTCCTCCTCGTCCGGCTGAATGGCCGGCGGAGGTGTCCAGGCCAACACGTCCGGGCGCAGGCAGAGCCGGCGCACCCCTTCCTCGGCCGCCTCGCCATAGTCGCTCAGGTCGAGCAGACCGTAGTCTACGATCTCAGCGATGTCGTCGGCGACGAGGCCGGTGAAGTCTTCGTCCCGCCAGACCGAGGCGTAGATGTGGTGTCGGGCGGGGTCGCTGGGCACCGTCACGTGCTTCACGTAGTCAAAGCCGGCCTGGTGGGCCAGAGCCCCCAGTCGCTCCAGAGGCACACTCTCGTGGCGCATCTGCAAGGCTGCGCCGATGCGGCGGCGGTTGGAGGCCGTGTCCTCAAAAGCTCCCAGAATGCGCAGCCTGCCCGGCGCCCCTTCCGCCTGCAGCCAGTCCAGCAGCACGTTGAGCTTCGCCTGGGTGGCCGGCGTCATCAGATGACTGCGGGCGTCCGCATAAGTGACTCGCCCTGGATCGTCATGCTGGTTGGCCGGATCGGCGGCGTTGAAGGTAGTTCCCGGCATGATCGGCGCCTCTGGTACATCGGCCCGCATGATGCCCAGCCAGTTGACCACGGCGTTGGGCAACAGGTGATCGATCGGTCCAGGGACAATTTCCAGCGGCGGCTCCGGTCCTGTGGCCACGAAGATCCCCTCCGGATAGGGCGGGTGATGCACCCAGGCGGAGCCGGCATCGTGGGCCAGTGCCGCCAGCCGGCCCAACGGCATGTTTGCCTGATCCTCGTGAGCCAGCGTCAGCTTCCGCCCCACCCGGGCCAGGTCATCCGC
Source organism: uncultured Anaerolineales bacterium (assembly GCA_964532665.1). Lineage (GTDB taxonomy): Bacteria > Chloroflexota > Anaerolineae > Epilineales > JAANWY01 > CAZHMV01. The sequence goes on along the minus strand of CAZHMV010000022.1, from coordinate 30,289 downwards.
CCCCGGATCGTAGCCTTTCAGAATTCGCAGCCTGCCACCAACCCCTGGCTCCTGCTCGATGAGGGTCAACAGCCGGTCCAGCGCTTTCTCCACCCCAGGCTGCAGCCGGCGGTGATTTGGGTCGGCACCGTAGTCTACCCGCCCGGCTGGATCATCATGCTCCAGGAGAAGTGCCTCGTGGAAGAAGCCCACCGGTTCGCCGGCCGCTTCTGCCTCGCTCACCCCCATCGCTCCATCACTTCCGATGCTCTCACATGGTGGCAGCGACTGGAGGCCGATCTGTATCTCTCGCCGGCCAGCGATGATCGTCCCTTGCCAGTTGTACTCGGCTTTCACGATCAGCCGCCCTGGTGCTGTCGGCACCAGGATGCGGCTGGCATTGTCTCCCGCGACCGGGCGGAGTTCAGCGCGACCGGCTCCGCACTCGATCAGCAGCCAGTCGAAATACCGCTTATCGGGCACTGTTGGACGAGCAACCGTGATCTGCACCTGGTCACCCACCCTGACCCGTACGGGATCGTGCCGGCCAGGCCAGCGCCGATGGTCTGCCTCGTCTTTGGTGGTGATCTCCAGCTTGTCCAGTTCCTCGCGCACGGCGGCCCGCACGATTCTGCCCAACCGCTGCTCCACATAGTCGAAGCAGGCTTTGTGAGCGAAAGCAGCCAGCACGCCGGCCGGCATCCCCTCCACGTGGAGGTGCACCGCCCGTCCCACAGCCCGGCGCGCGTCGCCGCCAGGCTCGTAGGCCCCCAGCACCAGCAACTGCTCACCCGCCTTCCCCATCCACGGTTCCAACAACCGCACCAGGTTATCCAGAGATCGGGCCGTTGCCAGTTGCATTCGATGCGCGTTGGGACTCGCATACGTGACCGCTGGGTTATCGTGGGTCAGGAGTTGCCATTGAAAGAACTGTGCGTCACGAGGGCCGCAAGCCACGTCTTCGCTCCGCCGACGATCTCCCTCCAGATCAATGTGAGCCGCCGGCGGCAGGGAAAGCGGTCGGACTTTCAGCAAACGCTCCGTGCATACACGCACGCCGTCCTGCTCGATAACCTCGATCTCCGGCAGTTCCGGCGCGGGCACTTCCGGTCCGTAGGGGGAGGCGCGCAGCAATCGGTGCAGGCCGGCACGGATGTTGTCATAGGTTGGAATCAGCCAGGGGCGGTAGACGCTCAGGCGAGTGCGATATCGCTCATCCGACTCCCCCAACACCGGGTGGAAGGAACGTCGGGCAACATTTGAGAGCCGCACTTCATCGATCAGCCCATCGTAGGGCGCGTCAAAGTGGTAATCATTGACGCCCAGCAGAATATCCTCCTGATTGATGATTTCCCCAATCTGGCTGATGTCTTGGCAGGCCCGCTCAACGCCATCAACGTACAGCCTCGCCACCTGGTAGCGCCGGTCAATCACCCCCGCCACGTGGTGCCATCGCTCATCACCCAGGTCCAGGTCTGCCGTCAGCGTAATGATGCGCCGGCCATGCCCCGCCTCGTCAGGCTCCGGCAGGTCCGAGATAGACCAGGCGACATTGTTGGAAATGCAGTTGAAGGTCCCCATCGACAACGCCCACCCCTCAACACAATGCACCTGAAGCGGTCCGCCGTAAAAAACCTCGTGACTCTTGATGGCGATGACACGCAGGCGGTTATCCTGGGTGGGCACTGGCCGGACGAACACTTCCAGCGTGAAGCTCTGATCCGCCGGCGTGTCAAAGGCACTGTGGTTGGGGATGCGCACGTAGGTCAGCGGCGCTTCGACAAAAGCGCACCGCTCATGAGGTGACTGGATGTCGTGCTGAGCATACGTCTCGACAAACCATGCCTCGGGACGCCCCCACCAGCGGCCGAAATAGTCAATCGCCGCCTGGACTGTCCGGCCTTGCGTTCTGAATCGCTCTATGGTCTCCTCGAGGTCCTGGGGGACAAAGCCATAACAGGCGGTAGTGATCTGGCCCCGAGCCGCCGGGCCTTCAGCTTCGTCGTTCACCCACACGCCATGAGGCTCACCGTCCGGTCCGATCACTTCGATGGCACCCTCGCGGTAGCCGTAGCACCGGTAGGGCCCGAAGCGCACCTCACGCTCGCCGGCCAGCGCGTCCCAATCCCCGCTGCGCAGGCGCTGCTGAAACTCATGCTCGGCAGCACAACGGGGACGCGGCAGATCGCCGCTGCGGAAGGCGAAGGCGCGCTCGAAGCGCCCGGGCACGCCCCGCTGCGCCCCTTCGTTCTGCCCGTGATGCCAGCCCGTCTCATCAATCACCCGATCCCCGACGGTTGTGAGGCTGAAGGTATCATCGGAGACGCGATCCAGGTGATACAGCGCGATGGTTGCCGGGTCCACCGCGTAGGGGGATGGGAACAGGCGCGGTACCCGCAGTTCCCGCCCGATCAGGTCCAGGCTGTAGCGGTGTGCCGTCGCCAGTTGCCGCTGCCCACCGACCTCTCGGGCTACAGCGCCCAGGCGTGCCCGCTCCCACCCCATTGTCCACAGCAGTCGGCCCAGGTTGCCAACCAGCGCCAGCACCTGCCATCGCTCACGGCCCGGAGGCGCTGCCAGCGGCGGCTCAGGCCACTCCCGCAATGCCGTGAGCCGCGTCAGCCCGGTCACGTCCTCCCCCAAGGGGATGATGAACGTCGTCCCCACCGGGGTTCGAGCCGGGATGCGAACCTGTGGCTTCGGCTGAGTTTCTGGCCGGCCCCGGACATCGAAATACAGGCAAACGTACTCGTCACCCAGGTCGAACCGGGGCGCGACCAAGTACACCGGCTTGACGTCCCAGGGAGCGATCCCGTAGCGGACAGCGTAGTCGTCCAGATCGTAGTCCGGGATGGGGGTCAGACCGCCGTCTGTCCAATAGCCCAGCTCGATCTCCTGAACGTAAGCACCCTGGCAGTACGGCCGGGTGAGGTTGCCGACCATGGACTGTAGTGTCGTCATCGGGCCTGCACCTCGAGCTGAAACAGGTCTGAGTCCGGCTTAAGTACCGCAATCTCGCGCGTGTCGAGAATGACGTTGTCCCCACAACCGGCCTCGATGGTTTCATCCTGGAACTCCAGCGCCTTGCAGAAAACCACCCGGCCGTAGCGAGGCGGACAGCGCAGAAGCCGCAAATCGCGCACGTCGATCACGCCCGGCACATCCATCATCGCACACAACACTTCCGAGGCCACCACGTCATCCCCCATCTCCAGATGGAAGATGTAATCACCGATCCGCTGTCTGACCTCTGCCAGCACCGCATTCTGGTTGAAGCCGTGGCGGACGATCACCTGAGCCTTGACACCGATCTCCACCTCACAGGCGCGGATGATGTTGGGGAAGATGGAAATGGGTCGCCTGTCCCGCAGCGCGGCTTCGACGTCGTCGCGTACGCCGGGCAGGTCACCACTCCCCTCCCATACAGCGCCCAGATAGGGTGCGACCACCAGATCGAAGAAGTAGGGGGAGCAAAGGTCCCGCTCCTGAGTGAGCATCCGTTCCTTGAACTTGAAGCTGCCATACCAGTGCTTCGTGCGGTCCAGACCGCCGTAGGGGTCCCAGACGATGCAATCGCGCACGCCGTCCACGTCCAGCGCCGCCTGGCGCAGCGCCTCGGCCGTCCAGATGGTACGCGGCAGGTCCATCAGCCGGCGGCGGAAGATCAGATCGTCCTCCAGCACATCACCTCCGGTGAAGGCCGATGGGTTTTGAACCGTCACCTCAACGTGGCCGGCCGGGGCCGGGAGGCGGAAAAAGCGGCGCATGTACTCGGCGTTGATCACGTTGATTTCGTTGGGGTTGACGTTGCCCGCCGGCCCCCGTCGCAGCGCGATGGCCGGCACTTCCCCTTCCGGCGAGTCTTTGGTCAACGCCAGCCGCTGCGTGGTGCGGAATTGCACTTTGCCCTCCGTCTGCACCACAGTCCCCAGCGGGATGACGTAGATGCAGCCGTCTTTTGGATTGCCACCCAGCTTGAACTTCACTGTGCCCTGGCTGTCGAGATAGCGTCGCTCCAGCCCCAGGTCGTAGCCCAGGTTGTCGAGCTGCCGGCCGCTGGCGGTGGGAATGAAGTTGGCGTAGTACTGATCCTCCAACCGCATCCAGAGCAGGGCATCTTCGGCCGCGCACAGCTCCAGGATCTTGCGGAACGGGCTGGACGAGCGCAGGTCCAGATCGGCGCCAAACATCTGCCGGGCGCGCTCGAGGGCCTCGTCCAGGATGGTGCCCAGCGGTTTGGTGACGAAACCGGCCGGCGTTACGCCGTATTGCCGCGACGATTCACCGTTTGCCATTGTCCGCTCCTCTCACGTCCCGCTGACCTCGATGGGGATGACCGCCGGCTCGCCGGTGACGGGCTGAATCACGGCATCGAGCCGCCAGCGACGCGACACTTTGTGCAACCGCTTCGCCTCAGCCAGATCAGCCTCCGGGTTCAGCTCAGCGTAGCGGGGCTGATCGTCGAAGGCCAACTCCTCGATGCGAAGCACCCGGTCATCGCTGGTGATAGTCTTTACCACATGCAGTTGGATCAGTTGCCTGGTCATAGCCAGGTTGTAGCCGCCCTGGAGAATGCTGTACAGGTCGAAGCCGAACAGTTGGTTGAAGATGTCGCTGCCCAGCGGCGTCTCCACGGTGATCGTCAAACCCTGAGCCAGGTTCTCGATGCCGCTGATCATCTGCAGTCCCAGCAGTCCGTCGGCATTGTATTGGAATACCAGGTCCCCGTCCTGCAACAGCAGGCTCTTATCATAGGGGTCGAGACCGGGTAATGTCGTCAAGTCCGGTGCCATCTGCCTCTCCTATCCGTCTGCATCCAGTTTGTTTTGGCCGGCACTGGCAACCGACCAAGTAGCAGTCGGGTCCTGGGCATTCGTGGCGTTGCCGCTAGCAGTGTCCAGCAGGATCCCCATGCCGCCCACCACGAGTTTGGTCGATATGCCTGTCGTTGCTGCCAGCGTAGCCGTGCAAGGGGACGGGTTCCCTGCCGGCGTCGTCACCGGGCAGGGCATGGTCACCACCGGCGGTGCCGGTGCGAAGGACAGACCTGTCTCCAGTCCCTGCACGACCACGTTATTGCCGTCTACGTTCAGCCGACTATCGCCAGAGGTGAGCCGGCGCTGTCCGCCGTGGTTACACCTGATAATGCCCCCGACAACGACCACCTTAGCCATGTCTGATTCCTAAGTCACGCTCACCTTGCCACTTGCCAGCGTCAGCGTGCGTCCGCCGGCCTGTAGCTTGATCTCGTTGGCCTTCATCGTGATCCTGGCCCCAGAGCTGTGCTCGATCTGCAGCTCGTCGTCGGCGCCCACGTTGCTGGGACGGGTACCCAGGTTCGGCAGCAGGCCGTCGCCGATGGTGATGCGCAGCCCCTTGAGCTGAATCACCCGCTTGCCGCCGCCGGTGGTCAGGTCGTTGGCGGCTTTGTCGCTGGTGTTGGGCGCCCGGCTGGCCGGCACGTTCAGGGGGAGACACAGCCAGTAGTCACCGGCCTGGTTGGGCGGCGGCGTCATCTCTTCGGTCCAGATGAAGCCATCCAGCAGCGCGTCCTCGCGCAGATAGCGGTTATGCACCGCCACGGCCCGCATTCCCGAATAGACCGGCACGACCAGCCCGCAGTGGTTCCAGGCAAAGGGCGACACCATCGGTCGCCGCTCCAGTGTGAAGCCTTCCGCCCCCAGCCGCACCTGAACACTCGGCGAAGTCACCGTCGGCTCGAACTCCAGGCCGAGTCTGGCGTTCGCCAGGTGCTCGCCGGCCGAATAGTCGGTGACGTCGCCCACATTCACGGCTGGAAAGCGCTCCTGGTTGCGGGCCAGCATGTTGGTGACCTCTTCTCCCACCGCTTCCGCGCCTGGCGCCATCGCGCGAAAGGCATGCTCCAGAAACTGATCCGCCTGCAAGGCCCGACCTGTACAGCGATACCCTTTCGTTCGCGAGAAGTCGTGGGTGATCGACTCGACGGTCAGACGTTGAACCTGTTCACGGCCGTTAACCTTCACCTTAAAACTCACCGTGTCACCCGGTCGCAGCCGTGGATCTCCCAACATCTCAAAGTCGTAACCCAGCGGCGTGGCGTTGCCATCCTCCTGGGGGCAACGACTGCGCCGGCCTCCCCGGTCCTCGTGCACCGGCTTCGTCTCCACAAGGTAGTTGTCGTAGGAGTAGACTGTTGTTGTAATCTGCTCGCCTGCGTTGTTCAAGGGGCCAACTGCGCGCCCGTACCAGATCTTGCCGTCCCGCAGCGACAGGCTGTAGCCACCGATCCGACGCAACCGGTAATGCACCTGCTTCAGCGCGTCCAATGCTGACTTGTGCTCAAAGCTCCAGCGGCGGGGGAACTGCGTTCTCGGGCCGGGCACGGTGCCGGCTGTGTGGGGCGGCTCCACTCCGGCCTGCCGGCTAATGGCTTGCAGGATGGTCATGATATCCGTGTCTTCAGCAGAGGGGACATCTCCCTCACCGAGACACTTGTTCTGCAACAGGTAGTAGGCTGTCTCAACACCGCTCAGCGTTGTCTCGTAGAAACACTCGCCGGCTTTGGCCTCCTTCTTCTGGACAGTTCCCTCCAGGACCTGCTGGTCCAGCCCGCCATAGTAGCCGAGAGAGAGCTTGACACTTGTCTTTTTCACCTCGATAGCATCGTAGACGGGACCGGTCAGCCCAGCGATAGTCACCTGGAAGCGGTTGCCCACCAACGCGTAGCGCATCGTCACCTTCACGTCGGCTTCGTAGAAGTTTCGGTCGATCGGCACCACTGACGCAAGGGCCGACGCCAGCGCGGCTGCGCCGGCCACGCCCGGCGTAGGTTCCAGCTCCAGCTTGAACCAGGGAAAGAACCGACTATCCGCCATACGTCTTGACTCCCGCAAGAATCTCGGAACCGTAGTTGCCTGAGCCTAGCAAATTGCCCCGCGCGATGTGAATCTTCTTGAAGAGAAACACCAGGTCGCCAACCCGAATCGGGATACCCAGCACCGGCCGGGTGATGCCCTGGACGCGCTCGCCTTCGGGCAGGTCCTCCCGTTCAACCTGCATGACCAGGTAGAGGCTCTCCTGCGGCAGAACGTAGATCATGCGCTCCGGCTCGCCTTGCAGCTCCCAGGGCAACCGGGCCCGAGCGCCGGCGGTACTCAATGGCAGGCTCAAGGAACGCCGCAGCATTCTCTCCGCCGTGGGGCCACCGCCGGCCTCCCACACCTTGAACGGCTCCAGGGTCAGGAAACTGACGCTGAATGTGAACCGGTAGAGCCGGCCATCGAAGCTCAGCAGGAACGCCTGCGGAAAGCCGTCTTCCGGCTGGATAGGCAGTTGCTGAAAGTTGCTGTCTTTCAGAGCCATCGTTATCGCCATTACCCCAGTGGCCCGGGCACACTGCGCACGCCGGCCGACACGTTGGCGATTGAGCCGGCCAGCGACGACGCCAGGTTCAACCCCCGACCGATCATTTCAGCCACAAACCCCTTGGGGCAGTGCTTCATGCTGATCGTCACGCCGATGGCCCCAAACTCCTGGCTGGTCTGGGTAAACCGAAGGCTGGTGATCTGCATGTCAGGCAGCACGGTCAGGCCCGAAACCAGGGGAATACCTCCCAGGCCCGGGATCGAGACCAGCGACGGCAGGATCATGGATAGATCTGCCATAGCCTCCAGAGCCGCTTTGTAGAAAAACCGTTCCGGTCCAACCAGCACCCCCTGGATAGACACCGTGTAGCCCACCTTGCCCAGCCACTGACTCTTGTCACCCTTGCCAATGGTCGGAAGTTTGAAGCTCTCGTCCAGCGTCATGCTGTTCACGGCAAACAGCGGCACCGCGCCGACGAGGATGAACTTGTCATGTGCGTACACTTTGGACATGGGAATTCACCAGCAACCATCAGGGTCTGGCTAGGTATTCTTGACCACGTTGCCTTCGCGATCAGTCAGTTCGTACTGCAAACAGATGCCGTTGAAAGTTGCCGTAGGTGAGTCCTGCAAGGTCAGGTTGCTGGGATTGGCCGACGTGATGAAGCACCGCTTGAACAGCACTTCCTGAAATGCCCACTGGTCGCCCGGGCTGTCGTCGGCGCGCACCACAGCAACCTGGAACTCAGCCCCTTCCAGCGCCATCTTCGTCAAACGGGCCACGCCGTTTGCCGCCCCCGGGTCACCGACCGCACGCACCGTCATGTTGAAAGTGAAAGTGAAAGGCTGGCGCACGAAGCCGATATTGTCCTTCTCCAGGGAATGCTGAACCCTGTAGGTTGTGGTGAAGGTCGGGTTGAAGGACTCGATGGGTGTTACCATCTCTGTCCCGACCATGACCGCCAACCTGGTATCCCAATCTGCCATGGCATTACCTCCTCGTATAACATGTTTGCGCCCTTAGACCCAATACCTTTCAAATAGGAGGAGTAAGGCATCCCTAGATACCGTTCGCACGTAGGCGTGCTCACTCCTCGGGTGTTATTTGAAGAGTATTGCTCTTAGACCAACTTGAGGGTGACGACCAGATAGTGAATAGCACCGGCATAGTCCACCGAGACACTGAACTCCAACCGGCGGCTGTTCTGCACGGTATTGATCTGCTGGGTCTCCTCCGCGGTGCGCTGCGCCGGGTCCTTTTGCAGGATACCCAGCAGCGGAATGTCGATGGCATAGCCGTCGATCTCGCCCACCGCCACCCGTGAGTCCAACAACGCGGAAACAACCGTGCGTAGCCCGGTGAGACCGGTGCGGTTGATGCGCATCGTGCCGATCACATTTGGGTTGGTGAGGTGCGCTTTGAGACGAAAGACCAGGTCGTCGATGGTACGTACGATGTCGATGTACTGTCGCTGGCCTGTTCCATCGGCCGTGTAGCTTTCACCCATCACCAGGCCGGCGCCGGCCAGGAACTCGGGATCTACAATCGGGTTGATCCGTGCCTGAACAATGCCCTGCGCTTCGGGGTCCAGCCACACTGCCAACTCCGAGTCGGTGAAGCTCTCGGCCTGGCTGATCCCGGTCAACGACTTCATCGTCAGGCTGATCCAGGGATCGTAGCGGGCGATCAATCCGGCTGCCGCCGCTGCCACATCACCGTCCGACTTGTGGGCGATCAGCGCCATCCGGCTGCTGGTCCAGTTGATGCCGAAGTCAGCAAGCTTCTGGCTCGGCTTGGGCGCAGCCCCGTTGCTCGTCCAGCCTTTCCTGGGCAGCATCGCCACGCCAATACGGGGCCGCGTTCCGCCACCGCCGGCATCGTTGGGTGAGGCCTGCTCCACATGGTTCTTCAGATCGGTGATGGATTGCGCGTCCGTCATCCTGGAGAGACACACGATGTTGATCTGTTTGTTGATGAAGTCGGCAAAGGCATCAGCCACCGTCGGTGTCGTACCGTCGCGATTCGTGCGAAACGCCCACACTTTCGTAGCCCCGTTGACCAGAGCCAGGTTGATCGACTTCGCCAGCTCACAGAGTCCAAAATAAAGGTTCGTGATCGGCTGTGGAGGGCCTCCACCGCTCCCCGGTCGCTCAGGGAAGCCTGTTGCAGAGTTCACCGGATAAGCCGTGGTCCCGTCCAGGCTGGTGAATTTGCCGTCACTGTCCAGACGAAGGTCCGGGATGATGCGGCCTTTGCGGTCCACTGGCGCACCGAACACCGCCGGTGCCACCTTGTTGGCCGAAGGGAACCACTCGAAGGCCAGCTCGTACAGGCTGCCGTCGTACTTCTTGGGCCTGTTTGTTGTCCGGTCCACCTCGACCGCCGTAGTCCCGTCGTCGCCTACGAAGTTGCCGTTGGCATCGATTTTCAGGCCAGGCACAGCTACCGGGTTGCCGGCTGCATTGCGCCCCATGGAATCCACCAGAGCGCCGGCTGTTCCACCAAGCGCGTTCCCATCCGCACCCAGGGGCTCGTTCGCGGCGCTAATGCGCATGGCCCGCACGACCCGATCATAGGGCTCCCCGCGCACCCCTACCAATGGCCGCGTGAACAGCTCGGGGTTGCGTGTCTCGAAGCTGGTCGGCACCGCCGGGCCGATGAGCCCCACGACCCCCTGGGCCATGCTGACCGGCTGGTACAGGCCGGTCGTGTCCACTTTCACAGTCACGTACTGAATGCTCATGGACTTTTCCTCCTATCTCTTGCTTTCGCCTATGGTTCAGCGAAGAAATGAACTAAGACATTCATGCGGGCACCAAGGCGACGCACGTCTGCCTGTGCCAGCCCGCTGCCGGCCAATGCGTTGTCCTCATATATCAGGGCAAAAGCGTGAGGCCATTTGCTGGCCGTGTCGCTCAGGCTGAGCAGGTAGTCGTGGCGCTGCTCCAGGCGATGCCGCTGCGCAAGTACCTCACGTAAGTCATCGATCAGATTGAATTCGGACTTTGCAAACAGGTGGAGGTGTGTCACAAATTGGAATGTCAGGCGGTCGGTCTGGACAGGCAGGGCGAACGTGAAACGATAGTCGGCCGTGCCGCCACCGGGGATTGTGAGCCGGGCAGGACGTACAGGCTGACCATCGCCGTCCAGGGGGAGGCCGGTCAGGGCGTCGAGCGTTGCCGGCGTGCCGGCCAGGTCAGTGAATGAGCCTCGGCTGTCCATGCGCAGGTTGCGCAATGGCTGCCCATCCTCACCGAGAGGTGCACCGAGGAGCGGCGTGGCCGACCCCACCCGGGGGAACAGCTCCAGCAGAACCAGGGAGTGGATGGAGCCATCCGACTGCAGCAGAGCGCCGGCCAATGGATCGAGGGTCAGCGTGATCGGGTTGGGCGGGGCGGTCCGCAGCCGGCCCTGATCGTCCAGCATGACACCTGCCAGGGGTGCGCCTGACCGATCGAGCGGATGATTTGCAGTGTCGATACGTAAGACAGACACAAGATTGGCCAACCCTTCGAAGGCCGGCAGCGCGGCCTCAGAAGTCACCACGGTGCCAGGGAATTGGTCCACCAACCAGGTAGTCCCCAATTCGATGAAGAGGTCAGTCCACAGAGCCGTTTCGCGTCCGTAGACCTTGTAGTCAATGCTGGTTTTGCGATGGGTGTTGCCGTGATGATCTTCCCGCCCCAGGATGCGAGTTCTCACCCAGGTAGGCCGCTCAAAGGAGAGCATCCGGGTTGAACCAACAGCAACCTGGGCGATCTGCCAGAACTCGGAATTGAACCGCGCCTGGAAGTCGGCGGTGAAGAAGGCATCCAGGTTCATCCCGTTGAGAAATGCAGTCAGGTTTGCCGCATCAGACAGATGCACCAGCAACCGATCAGCAAAGGTCGCCAAGTCCCCAACTCCTCACGAATCTGGCTGTTGCAGCCACCATCCGCCGCCACCAGCTTGTGTCCCGCGTACCTGTTTCCAGATAGCCGCCTATGAAAGCCACGATTTCGTTCAATCCCTTCACGTGGTGCTGCTCGCCACTCCCCACGTGTTCGATCATTCCCCGCCACTCAGGCACCGCACCCTCGATCTCCCGTGGTTCACGCCAAATACGCACAATAAACACATGGGTGTTCTCTCTGAATGATGCCATCCGCCGGCTGCCTGACCTGGGGTTGGAGCCAGTGAGTAAGGGACACGGAAGAGAATCATGTCCCACCAACAAAAAATGCTGCCACCAATGTGGTGGCAGCATTCTACCATGCTGGCCTCACGCCGGCCTCACCGGAGCCTCACCAGAGTCTCACAAATGCAAGTCTGTGAACACCAAACTCACCAAATGCATACGAGGGAAGCTAACCGATCCACTTCTTCGCAGAGTTACTCAGCATTCAGATGATTCTGACCCTGACACTCTGTGAATCGCTCCACGAGTCGGAAAGCTCGCTGCAGTATCTCCTGTGCATCCTCAAGGGCTCGCACAGCCCGGTGAAGCTGCTCCAACGCCTGCTGAAGGCTGACCGGCTCCTTCACAAGCGGAGGCCGCCCCTGGCCGTTGCCGGCCTCCGGCACAATCTGCGCATACAGCGCCTGGGTTTCTTCCATCGGCGGGATACCCAGCTCTGCAGCCAGGATTTCACAACAGGCTCCGTATTGCTGGACCGCCAGGGCTCGCTGCCCGCTTGCCAGATACAGCCGCATCACCTCGCGGTGGATCTCCTCCCGCAACGGGTCGTGATCCAGAATGCGCCGGCCGCAGACCAGGCTCTCCTCGTAAACCCCGTGATGTTTGTAGCACCGCATGAGATAGGCCAGGCTGTCCAGGTACAGAAGGCGCAAACGCTCTCGCTCCCGCAGCGCCCAATCGTCGTAGAAACCTTCCAACAGGTCACCGTCGTAGAGCTGCAGGGCGTGTTCGAGTTTGCAGACATCGGCCGCGTCCACAGCATGGATTGGCTTTGTCAGCACCTGGTCAGTCTGTTCTTCGAAAACCGCCACGTCCAGCCAATGATCACTCTCGCGGTTGAAACCGATCTCCCCAGCCGGCGTCGTCACCAGATAGGTCCCTCGGGGAATGCCCTCCGGCTCCAGTGCGCAGCGCAGCCGCCACAAGGCGGTGCTGAGGCAATTGCGCGCCCGATTCTCGCTGCGATCGCCCCAGAAGAGGCCGGCTAACACTTCACGGGGATGGGCGCGATGGCGATACAGCAGCAAGTACGCCAGCAACACCTGAGCGGTCCGGGTCACTTTCGCTTCGGATGACCAGCCACCGTGAGCTATTCGAACACTCCCGAAGAGGGAAATATGCAAGACACTCACCAGGGCGCTCCTTTCATCAACCCTGTGGAGGAGTATTCAGTCCGAGGGGCATTGCCGGCCACCTGTTTGCAGTAGCCGCTTCAGCGATCTACGAGATGCCAAAGCGGCTACTGCGAACCTTACGAGCCTCGGGGCGCACTAATGGTAAAGGCAACAATCGCGTCGCCCTGGCCCGGAGGTTAGCGCGGACCAACGTAACCAGTCACCCTCCCGCAGGTTTGAATCTCTCTGTCCGAGAATCGCTGCTTCAAGACCATTCTTCGGATGCAAAACCATTGCGCATCGCAACCTGCGGGAGGGTGGCTGAGTAATAACGGACCAACAGAAAACTGCCGTCCTACAGATCACAGTATAGCACATCCGGCTTATTTTTCACTTAAATGCCCGGCGCGAGTAGCTGTGAAACAACAACTGAGTGCTCGTGAATCAACCAGCCGTCTGCCGGGGGCCGGCAGACGGCTGGTTGATTCACGAGGCGAGGAGGTGTCTGGGCTTAGGGATGCCCGTTGTCACCCAGTGGCTGCGGTTCGCCACCTTTGTAGTGCCCGGTCATGACCACCGTACCCGGGTTCTTTATCCCCGGCACCTTCTGTATCCCGTCCACTACCAGGCGGCCAAGCTCCTCATTATCCCCGACCCGCACGGCTGCGATCACATCGTAGGGTCCTGTAATCACGTCGGCCCAACGAACGCCCCTGGGCCGGCCTTGCTCGTCTTCGTGCATCAGCGCAGACACCCCCGCAGCGACCTCTGCAGCCTGTCCCAGCTCCGCCTTGATCAACACGAAGGCCACCGTGTCTTCGCAGTCCAGCGTAGTTGCCATGTTGTCCTCCTTATCTCTGCCGAATAGGGCGGTTTTGCCAACCGCCTCAGCCAGGGTCGGATAGCAAATCCGACCTACTCGCACCCCACCTCCATGAGTCGCGCCTCCACCCGTGCCAGATACGCCTGCGCGTCAATCTGCTGGAAGATCGCCTGCGCTGCCAGCAATTGTTCGCAGGCGCGCCCCCGGTCTCCCTCCTCATCTCGATTCGCATAGGCCGTACCCAGGTCCAGACACGTCTTGCCAAGCTCAGCCGGCAGGTTAGTCCGCTCCAGGAACTTCAGACTATCCTCCAGACACACCACCGCCTCGTCCCAGTTGTTCTGAAGACTGTGCACATACCCCTGGCAACGGTGTAAGAGCCCCAGAAAGCCATCCGAGGGGTCCCGCCCGGCATACTCCAGAGCCAACCGGATGCTCGCCTGAGCCTTATCAACCCGACCCTGAGTCGCATTAAGGCGAGCCCAACACAAATAGATCTGTGGGGCGAACCGAAGATGCTGCGTCTGCTTGCTCAGGCTCTCGGCCGTCTCCAGATGCCGGCGCGCATCCTCCAATTGCCCGACACCCAGGTGGGCCACGCTTAGAATCCAGTGGGCTGCGATAATTCGAGCGGCCATGCCGGATGCCTCCGCCAGCGGCAGCGCCCGCTCCAGATGCTCGATGGCCAGCTCCCACATCCCCTGATCGAGAAACAACTCGGCGGTTGTGGTAAGCAGCAGCGCCTCCTCCCGCGTATCGCCGATCCGTCGCGCAATGTCGAGACCCTCGTTGAGATAGACCAGAGCCCGATCCATCTGGCCCCACAAGCGGTAGCTATCGCCCACATTGTTGCAGGCCTGTGCTGTCCGCGGAAGATCATCCAGATCGCGGTAGAGTTCCAAACTGCGCTCGTGATGCTCACACGCTGCCTCCAACTCTCCACGGCGCTTGGCGATGATGCCCAACACCCGGTTTGCGTCAGCCAACCCCCTGACATCGTCGATGTGACGAGAAATCTCCAGGCTTGCACGCGCGTGTTCTGCTGCTTCATCGAGCCGGCCTCTGGATATGAGAAGGTATGACAGCTTTGAATGAACACGGTCCGTCTCCGCCAGGAGTGGGAGCGAACTCAGGCGCGCCAGCGCTGTCTCGTAGTGTGCCTCAGCGTCCGCCAGGTCACCGCGCAGCAAGTGGACATCGGCGACCTTCCGCGCTCCTCGAGCCTGATCTTCATCCGACCTGGCCAGAGCCAGAAACAATGCGTAATGCTCAAGCGCCTTGTCATGGCGAGACAAGTCTTCCAGATAGGCATCACCCAGCCGTTCGTGAATGCGATGCACTTCAACCGCACCCCTGGGCACGTGGGGTGCTGTGGCTTTCTCAAGAGCTAACTGATAGAGATCGATGGCCTCCAGGCTGGCTCCCAGTCGGCGGGCGCGATCGCCGGCCAGGAGCGAATACTTGACTGCTTTCTCCGCAATACCCGCCTCAACGTAGTGGCGCGCCAGATCCTCCACAGTGCCAATGCCCATCCGCTCCAGGCCCTCAGCAATTCGAGCGTGCACCTGCCGGCGGCGGACCGCGTTCAGTTCGTCGTACAGCACCTCACGGATTTTGTCATGATCGAAACCATACCGCCCATCTTCCCGCTCGCTGAGCAACTGGCGACTCTCATACGTCTCGACCGCTGCGAGTAGCGCATCACTCTCAGCGCCCGTGGCGGCCTGCAACAGCTCAAACTCAAAAGGCCGGCCAATGACTGCCGCGGCTGCCAGCCAATCCCGCTCGCCGCGATCCAGGCGTGCCAGGCGGTCCAGGGTCACTTCCCGCACGGTCTCGGGCAACATCAATTCCTGGTAGTTCGCGGTGATCTCGTCGTAGTCCGTGCGCCACCGGCCGGATGAATCAACCCATATCACACCCGCCTCGAACAGCGCCCGTAGAATCTCGACCAGATAAAACGGATTACCGTCAGTCTCGGCATGCAGGCGCTGAGCCAGTCGCACCCCACTTTCGGGAGAGCCGGCCATCTGGCCCAACAGAGCAGCCACCTCGCCTGGCAACAGAGGTCGCAGGTCAATTTCGGCTAGCAGCTCTGACTGGCTCAGGTCGCGCCGCAGAGCGTAAATGGGATGATCACGCTCGATCTCCTCAGGCCGATATGTTGCTACGAAAAGGTGGGGCACACCTAAGCCCGCAGTGCGGACGGCATACTGCAGCAGATCCAGCGTCGAGGAGTCAGCCCACTGCAAATCTTCAAAGATGAAAACGGCTGACCGACGTCTGGCGGTCAAGAACAAACACTGGGTGAGACCTTCGCGCACACGCTGCCGTTCATGCTCGGCTGACACAGGCTGGTAAGCCGCCCCGGTTGGCTGGAGAGCATGAAGATGGGGTATTAACGGCGCAAGCACCGACAGAAAAGGCTCCAACTGTCCTATGATCTCCCGCCGTGGCCGCTGTGGCAGGTATTCATTGGATAGTGCCAACACCGGACGGTAGAGCAGACTGCGCTCCATCTCGTAAGAGCGGGCGCGAAATACCTGAACGCCATCTCTAGTCAGTTGCGCCCGAAATTCGGCCACAAGCCGGCTCTTTCCTACGCCCACTTCACCTCGAATCAAGACGAACTGGGGATAGCCGGCCAGTACCATCTCCCACGCACCACGCAAGATGGCTATCTCTCGATGCCGACCCACGAAAGGGGTGCGCAAAGCGGAGAAAGCGCCAACAACACCCGGCAGCGTTGAGGGATGGGGCTGCGTGAGATCGAGGGTGCTGTGGAGAATAGCGTCCCGAAGAGCCAGGGTCTGGGCCAGCGGCTCGACGCCCAATTCGTCGGCCAGGGTCTGCCGGCAGCGGTCGAACATAGCCAGGGCCGCCGCGCGGTCGCCACCTGCGTAGTAATACCGCATCAGTCGCCGGTAGATCCGCTCGCGCCAGGGGTCTCGCTCCAGAACCTGCTGACAGGCATGGATGGCTCCGGCAAAATCACCCGAGTCGAATAGCAACTGAGCCTGGCGTTCCAGCAAATCCAGGTAAAGCTCGCACAGCCGATCCCGTTCCGCCATGGCCCAATCCTCGTAGGGCTCTTCAGGCAGGTAGTCACCCCGGTAATAGGTCACGGCTTCGCGGTAGTGAGCCAGGGCTGCAATTCGATCACCCCGCTGTTGGGCAGCAACGGCCTGTTTGTAATGGGCCTCAAACTCGTCGGCGTCCACCCAGCAATCATGCAACAGATCCAGCCGATAACCCGGCGGCTCCGTCAGCACAAAGCGCGAACCGGCCGGCCGCTTCAGGTCGGGCTCCAGCACACGGCGCAGGTTACTGATTGCCACCTGCAGGCTGTTGCGCGCTGAGGCCGGCGTCAGGTCGGGCCACAGCCAGTCCATGAGTTGATCCTGGGAGAGTACGCGGTTGCGATGGGTGAGCAGAATGGCAAAAAGGGCGCGCGTCTTCTGGGTCTTCCAGGCCGGCGGCGGGACAGGCTCATCATCCCGCCAGAGCTGGAAGCCTCCCAGCGTCTGTATGTGAAGTCGGGGCATGGCCGCCTTCCCGCTGCGTAGACCCCCTGTCAGGGAGGATTCGGATGTGCCAGCAGTGAATATCACAATTGTAACATTGCCCCCCGCCCCGGTCAAACGGGGAAGTAACTGCGCAGCTACCCTCCCGCAGGTTGCCACGAGCGGCGGTTTTGCCCCTCAAACAGGAACTGAGAGCAGCGAGACCCGGCCAGAGAAGGTTTAAACCTGCGGGAGGGCGAGTAGCTACACGGGAAACACGTTTTCGCACCTAACGCCGGCCTTTGACCGGTCCGGTCGGCCATGGTATACTTCATGAAGCTGGATTGATGAAATCTTTGGTGTAGGAGTTCTCGTTTCGATGAAGTATCACATCTGGACCATCGGTTGTCAGATGAACGTAGCCGACTCGCAGCGGATGGGGTCGGAGCTGGAAAAGTTGGGCTATCAGTGGGTTGACCATGCTGAGGACGCCGACGTCATCGTCCTGAACACGTGCGTGGTGCGACAACAGGCCGAGGACAGGATCTATGGCCGGCTGAGCTCCCTGAAACCCCTCAAGAATCGCGCCAACCCACCGGTCATCGGGCTGATGGGCTGCTTGGTCGGTGTGAAGGACGCGACACCGCTGCGGCAACACTTCCCCTACGTAGATGTATTCCTCCCACCGTCGGAACCGAAGCCGCTGATCGACTTTCTGAAGGCCGAGAAGTTCGACGAGATTGCCCGGCAGGAAGAACGCGAGCAGGTCCGCCGGCGCTACGGCCTTCAGGACGGCGAGTTGGTGCTGCCGGCCCGTGAGCGGGGCAGGCTGATCTCGGCCCACGTTCCCATCGTCTACGGCTGCAACCACGTCTGCACGTTCTGTATCATCCCCTACCGGCGTGGAACCGAGCGCAGCCGCTCAGTGGGCGAGATAGCCGCCGAAGTGCGATCCCTGGTGGCGCAGGGGGTGAAAGAAGTGACGCTCCTGGGCCAGATCGTGGACCGCTACGGCTACGACATCCCAGACGGACCACGCCTGGCCGATCTGCTGCGTATCATCCATGCCATTGAAGGACTGGAACGCATCCGGTTCCTGACATCGCACCCCAGCTACCTGGACGACCGGTTGCTGGACACCGTCGCAGAGCTACCGAAGGTGATGGAGCACATCGAAGTCCCGATTCAGGCCGGCGACAATGAGGTCCTCAAGCGAATGAGGCGTGGATACGTCCGTGAGGAGTACTACGAACTGGTGGATAAGGTCCGCGAGAAGATCCCTGGCGTCGCAATCCACACTGACATTATCGTCGGTTTTCCAGGCGAGACCGAGAAGCAGTTCCAAAAGACCTACGACGTTCTGGCCGACTTGAAGCTGGACAAGGCTCACATCGCCTGCTATTCCCCCCGCCCCAACACGGTGTCAGCGGCAATCATGGAGGACGATGTACCCGCCGAGGAGAAGGAGCGCCGACGCAAAATCCTGGACGACCTCCAGGAGCAGATCGTAGGTGAGATTAACCGCCGGCTACTGGATCAGACCGTTGAAGTCCTGGTGGAAGATAAGCACAAAGGCAAGTGGCGTGGTCGAACGCGCACCAACAAACTCGTCTTCTTCGAGGACGAACGGGACTGGCGCGGTCAGCTTGTGGACGCGCGGATCACGTGGGCCGGCCCCTGGTCCATGCAAGCTACACTGGCCGAGAACGGCCATCGACAGCCGGCGCCGTTCCAGCACGAGATGGCTCCATCGACTTGACAATCGCGATTATTCCTGGCATAATATTGGTGCAAGATTCCGGAGATACCCGAAACTTTTCCGGTCTGTTTGCGTTACAGCAAGTGCAACCTGCCCGACTATGTCGCTATCATTCTGGCTGATGGCGACCCAACTGAATAAAGGGGGAAAGAGAAGTGCCACGGACTACCCTGCCCGCCGAGGCACGACCGTCGAGGTCGATTCGAATCAACGGTCTTTCGCTGGATGTCACGAATCGTCAACTCATGACGAAAGGTGACACCTACCACCTCACACCAATGGAATGCCGCTTGCTCGCGGTGCTGATGCGAAATGCCGGCGAGATTCTAAGCCGGAAGTACCTCATGCGGGAGGTCTGGCAAACGAATTTCATTGACGACACGCGGACGTTGGAAGTCCATGTGTGTTGGTTGCGAAAGAAGATTGAACCAGACCCCCGTCGCCCGCGTTATCTGCGGACAGTTCGCGGGCGTGGATACCAGTTCGCGATTGCCCAGTAGTATCAAGAACTGCGTATTCCAGCCAAATCCAATACTCTTCAATCACTCAGAAAGCTATCTTCCTCCCTGTCCTGAGCCGACAGGGAGGAAGATAGCTTTCTCTTGTTGGCATGAGTATTTCAGGCCGTGAAACGTGATGACCGGTTTGTGTCGAAATCCTCACGTTTCACGCCGTCGGTGCTCTGGCAGCCTTCCATCACCGGAAGTCACTGGTGTGTGCCGTGCCGGTTTCATGGCCTCACGCTTCCGCCCCATATCGCGCCAGCAGCTCTGCGCGCGAGATCCACATATCGAAGCGTGCTAACTGGTGACGGCTCTTGCCACGCAAGCTGGCCGGCTGATAAGCCCACATCAACCACCATGTGTACAGGTTTTCCCAGAACCTCGCAAACCGACCGGGCCAACTCGCCGGAACCCGTGGCTCTTGAACGTCGAACCCAAGTCGCTCCAAAAGCTGGGTCGCTGCCGGCACATCTTCGCCCTGCAAGACAGCCACCTCGCCGTGGAATGCCTTGACCGAGGCAAACCGATCGTCGGTCTGCACATAGACGCTCAGGGCTTTCAACGAAGCCAGCATCCCCCGATAGAACTGCACTCCCCATTTCAGGTCCGGCCCCGTGGCATTCATGCACGGTATATGCTCATTCCACAGATGGAATTGCGCTACCAGGTCCCCCCGCCGGATGTGCGTGCCATCAGAGAGCACGGTTTCGGTCCTGGCATGACCCAGTCCAAGTCGAAGCAGGCAACCTGGATCATCAGTGAACTCGAAAATGCCGGCTGACCGGCGCACCAGGGCGTCCAGAGCGACTACGAACCGCCGGCCAACGGCAGCAAGTGGTCTCTCAAACTTCATCAGCCGCCGGCGACTTCGACTGGCACAAGCGCTCCGTCGCGGGTCAGCCAGAACTCGTTGCCCGCCCAGGCCACGCGTCGGCCCACCAGCGCCGCCACCCACACCACTGCCGTGAGGAAATCGCGCAGCGGCAGCAAGAACAACCAGCGCCGGGCCACACGATCACCAGAATAGCCGGTGACAGACCAGCCAATCAGCCACCGAAATAAGATTGTCACGGCGACAAGAAGCCAACCCTTCGGCGTAAGCCCCAGGGCCAGCGCGGTCAGTGACGCCAGGGGGGTGTTCAATGTGACAAAATACCAGGGATATTCCAGCGGCCGGCTGACTCTGGCACACTTGGCCCAACGCACCTCTCGATCCCACTGCTCACGGAAAGTGGTCGCCCCCAGGATGGTGCGCGGCATATACCTGGCAAACTTGATTTGCCGGCCCAGGTCACCAACCCGCTTGCCCAACTGATAATCGTCGGCCAGGTAGTCTGCAATCGCAGCAAAGCCACCAATCCGCTCCAGGTCGGCACGCCTCAGGACCATGGTCGCGCCCAGCGCGAAGGGCAGTTTGAAGTAGCGATGTCCCACCAAGACCGATGGCATATATGTCGTTGCCAGATACAGCGCCTCCAGCCGCGCCGTCAGGGTGCGCAGGTCTTCAGCCCGATACATGCATGTGACCAGCCCAACCGACTCATCTTCCAATGGAGCCACCACCTGGCGCAGGTAGTCGGGCGTGACCCGCATATCGCTGTCACCGATCAAAAGAAAGTCATGCCGGGCCTCTTCAGCCAGCGATGCCAGAATGCTGACCTTATTGTTGCTCCCCACTGGTTCCGCGTGGATGATCCGGATCGGTATCTCGGAAAAGTCACGTTTAACCCGCTCGATAATTTCGTGCACCGGATCCTCAGAATCCAACATACCAACCAGAACTTCAAACACCGGATAATTCTGATCGGCAAAGCTGGCGAAGTTCTCGTAGGCACCGGCATCAATCCCATGCACGGGTTTCAGAATCGACACCGGCGGCATGAAGTCCGAGGCCGGCAGCGACTCGTGCCAGAAGCTGCGCGTACACCACCAGGCAACGATCCAGTATGCGAAACTGGCGGCGGTCAACAGTGAAAGAGTCCAGAGTATCATCGCCTTTCACCCAGTTGATGAGATCGCAGGTGAGAATAGGTCGTCAACCGGATGCCCCGCCGTTCAATCTCGCGCCGCACGGCGGGGCTCAGCAAAGTCGCCAGATCCTGGGGGTTCGGACCGAAGGTCTCACCGAGCCATTCTGTGGACGGGTGAAAATACAATTCAGCCGAGCGTACCCGCTGGTCCAGACGGTTCAGCACACGTACCACGTAAGCTTCGGTCATCTGCCCGCTTTGGAACACTCCGAAAACACGATCGGTCGCAACGACGCCGCTGTCGCGCAGACGAGGCTGCGCCCAACGACACAGCACAGCAAAGGCAGTAGCCCAGGTGATTTTGGTCGTCCACTGCTCTGGATGAGCAGTCAACGCCAGAAGCAAGTCGTCACGCGGCAGCCGGAACCCCGCAACGTGGTGCCGTTCAAGCAGGGGTAATAGCAAGTTCAAGACTGTCGGATGCAGGTGCATCAGCAAGTGCCCGTCAACGTGGGACAGCGGCAAGCCCGTGCTGACAAATAAGTCGAACTGCGCGCTGATCTCCCGTGCCAACTCTCGCCGGGCGACGGCGCTGAAAAAGTAGCGCAGGCCGGCCCGCACCGGACTGGTGTCGAAGTAGCCACGGCGATCAACGAGGTGCGGAATCTGGTCGGGGGGCAAAGCCGCACGTCCCCCCACAACCACTACGTGGAGGCCCACCGCCAGCGTCGGCACCTGGTTTGCCAGGGTAACAGCTTCAGCGAAGGCTTCGCCAGTTACCATCAGGCTGGCGCTGGTGAGAACACCCTCCTGATGAGCGCGGATTACGGCGGCGTTGATGGCCGGCAGCCGGCCAAAGTCATCGGCGTTGAAAATGAGGTCAGGCACCGTATTTGGCCAGCCGGCCGGCATGGGCCAACGCCAGACCCATCAGATGGACGCCGGGCCGCAGCCCCAGGCCGCCTCGCGCGCACGCATACTCGTCGAAGCGATCGACGTCATCGACGCGTGCAGTCCGAGAGTGCAGGATGACCGGCACCGGGTGCCAGCTATGGGCGCGCAGAGCAGCGGGGGTAGAGTGGTCCCCCGTCACCACCAGGACGTCGGGAGCCAGCGTCTCCAACCGGGGCAACAGAGCATCCACTTCCTCCAGCACCCTCACCTTGGCATCGAAATCCCCATCCTCGCCGCGAGCATCAGCTTGCTTGACATGCAGAAAATAGAAATCGTACTCATCCCCGTATGCAGCTTCCACAGCAGCGAAGCGGCCGGCCATGTCGCCCACCACCGGATGCAGATCCATACCGATCAGCCGGGTAACACCCCGATACATGGGATAGTCGGCAATGGAGAGACCCCGCAGCTTGAAGCGCTCGGTGATGGAAGGATAGCGCTCATACTGATCGAACCCGCGGAGCAAGATCATGTTCGCCGGATGCTCATCCGCCAGAATCTTCCGAACCTGTTCCACAAACTCCTTGACGATAGCGGCGGTGCGCTCGCCGGCCGGGCTCGTGGCCCGAGGCGACAACGGAGGGACGCCGGTTTCCTGGGGGTCTGTGTCCGCCAGATCGCCGGACAGCCCTTCACCTCGCAGGACAAGCAATGCCCGGTGATCCTTGACCGTCTGAAAGAAGATCTCGCCGTCGAAGTCCATACGAATGTTTTCGCGAATCTTGGCACACAGCCGCGCGTTGGCTTCGCTGCTGATGCGGCCGGCCCGACGGTCCACCACGTTCCCGTGCTCATCAACCGTTGCGAAGTTCGCGCGGGCCGGCACGTCGGCGTGCTGGAGTGGGAAACCGACACCCAGAGCTGCCAGTACCCCGCGCCCAACAGTATACTCCAGCGGATTATAGCCAAACAGGCTAAGGTGGCCGGGTCCACTGCCAGGCGTAATACCCGGTCCGACAATCTCCAGCAAGCCGGTCGCCGAGCGCGCAGCCAGATCATCCAGGTTTGGCAGGCGAGCTGCCTGAAGCTCACTCTGACCCCGCTCAGGCACTGCCAGGCCGCCTAACCCGTCGATCACCAGGTAGACGATCCTGGTTTCGCTCTCAATCACCAACTGATCCCATAAATGGTAGTCCATGCAAATGCTCCCTCCCTGCTCACAAAACAAAACCGCGAGCAGGACGGACAGTCATCCGTCTAACTCGCGGTACCGGTATCGGCAGAGTCAATGTGAACCGTCAGTCGATTGGCTGGGGCCCCGATCGATCGGGTCAGCACCATCAACTACTCCGGGAATACTTCGCCCGCGTTGCGCAGTGGGGGCATATCTCTGTGATCAAGTATCTGGCGTGCCAGGTGATGATCGTAATTCAGCCGAACGTTCACGACAACCCGGCCATCATCCAGCCGCTTCTCGAAGGGGATCAACAACCCGTCTTCAATGAAGACGTCGAGCAGACGGTTAGCCTCTGCGTCACTGAGACGCAGCCGGCCAGTGGGGCTCACAGCATAGCTGTGAATAAAGTTGAGGGTCAAATACGGTCGGTTCTTTTCGAGGAAGTCGATCAACTTCAGCAAGCCAACCTCAGCATCGCTAACCGCCCTCAGGGCACTTGCCATGCCGGCCGCATCCGACAGGTCAACCCCTTCCGGGATCAAAAGATCAGCCCCGTCAGCGCTGGCGATGAGGTCCTGGCTGATGGTGCCTGGTACGCCCGAGATGATGACCTGCTTGCCGAACCGATGGCGCGCCCGGGCGACCACCCGCACAAAATCACTATCCCCGGTCATCAGCACATAGGTCTCAACCGACGGTCGATCCAATAGACAATCAATGATGTCCATCAGCATCACCATCTCCGACGAACTGGTATGGCCCCGGCCACCCCGTTTCGGAATATCTCTCGGCGTAATGCCGGCTACCTCAAGGCTCTGTCGATAGTGCAGCGGGTGCTGCGTGAAATCGGCATAGGCAATGGCAACAACGACCCGCCCATATTCACGAGCCTTGGCCATCAGGTCTTGAGGGTCTGGTTCCTGTCGATAGGTGTTCAGATAGCCATACCGAACGTTGTCGAAGTCCAGGAATAAAGCAACTTCAGCAAGTGGCGTAGTCACAGATATACTACTCCTTAGCGTAGTCCAGGTGGATCAGTTGTCATTCCCCGACGGTATCCACCCGTGGCGGTGGTTCCAGGTCCATGAAACCGAGACTGGGGTGAAAAGGCAACTTCCGGTAGGACGGGGCGGCAGCCACAGCAACCGCGTGAAACCCTTCGACAAGCCCCTCGACAGGCTCGGGAGGGACCTCAGGACGTCGCGTGATGCGTGAAACGTGATACAAGAACGGGAAGTGGCTTCACGTTTTACGTTTCACGGTGTCGCGGGCAAAGTCAAGCGGAAGTTACTTTCTACCCCGTCAGCAGGCCAGTTTTCGGTTTCATGAAGTCACGTTTCACAGACACAAATATTAGTATGACCCGGCCATTGTGTCAAGCCCGGCCTGGCGATTGAAATCGCAACACTCCCCTCCGAGGTTTTCGTCGAGAATTTGGCGGTGTGGGATGTCGGCACAGTCTTATTGTCCAGGCTGTACCAATTTCCCATGCGGCCTACCCCCCGTCAAAGCACCATCGCGCATCAGGACGCGGCCCCGCACGATAGTCATTATGGGCTTACCCACACCGCTGTGCCCGTCCCACGGTGTTACGCAGTTCTTGCTATGGAGCCGGCTTTCATCAATCGTCCACGGTGCAGCAAGATCAACGACAGTGATATCGGCATCCGCCCCCACCTGCAGCGATCCCTTTCGGGGGTAGACGCCCCAGGCGCGCGCCGCGTTCTCCGCACACACACGGACAAACTGCGTCAGGTGCATGCCTCGTTTGTTCACCGCCTCAGACAGCATCACCTGCATCATGGTCTCCACGCCGACAAATCCGGCCACGGCCTCCCAGATGTTGCCCTTCATCTTCTCTTCTTCGGTGTGTGGCGCATGATCGCTGGCGACGAAATCGACGATACCCTCCAGCAATCCGCGATAGAGCGCCTCGCCGTGTTCACGCGTCCGCACCGGTGGGTTCATCTTCAAAACCGGTCCGAGAGCGTTCAAGTCGCCGGCGTCCAGAAACATATAACGAGGACCGGTCTCGGCCGTGATGTCCAGTCCGTCGGCACGGCTGCCGGCCAGGACCTCCAACCCGTCTCGCGAGCTGAGGTGAAAGATGTGGGGCTTTGCGCCCGTCTGCCCGGCAAACAGGGCAACCCGCTGGATCGCCTCAGCCTCGGCTATGGCCGGCCTCGACTCCAGATGCGCCATCAACCCTGTGCGGCCCTGGCCCTGCAATTGCCGTGTGCGATGCTGGACGATGGCATCGTTCTCGGCATGGAACCCGATGCGCCGGCCTGTCTCAGCCACAATAGACATGGCATCGAGCAACATGCCATCGTCGGGAGCCGGAATCCCGCCAACGGTAGTCCCCAGAAACACCTTGAACCCCACCACACCCGCCTGCGCCATCGGCCTGATCTCAGCGAGGTTGTCCTGGACGATCACCCCCACCAGCATGACATCCACAAAGGATTTTGTTTCAATCAGATGTTGTCGCTGGCGCACGCGCTCGGCGCTGGACGTGGGGGGAATCACATTGGGCATGTCCAGCACCGTCGTGACGCCACCCATCAGCGCGGCGACGGAGCCGGTGGTGAAATCCTCTTTGTACGTCAGGCCTGGGTCCCGAAAGTGCACGTGGGGGTCGATCAGGCCCGGCAGGATGTAGTTGCCGCCAGCATTGAGCACCTGCCGGCCTTCGGGCAGCCCACCCTCCTGGCCGATGGCGACAATCACGCCATGATCAATCGCCACGCTACCCGGATACATCTCCGTTGATGTGACGATTGTCCCGCCAGTTATGACCAAATCGACAGCCATCGCGGAGGTTCACTTTCGGGCATGCCTGGCAAGCCAATCCTGAGCGAAGGCAAGGGCCTCGTCGCGAGTCGAAACCTCATCGGCCACCTGCGCTTCCCGGATGGCTTCCAGCAGTTCACCAACGACCGGCCCCGGGATCAGATCGAACACCTCGATCAGGTCACTCCCCCGAACCAGTGGCGGTGGGTCTACAAATCTGGCACGCCCCTCGAACCAGGCACTCAACAATCGTCGTGTTATGTCGAGTTGGCTTTCCCAGCCGGCGTCGTCCAGCAGCAGGTCGCCCATGGCCAGGGTGTCGGCCAGTGCCAACAGAACCACGTCCAGACCCGAGTCGCGGGTGTCGCGAAAAAAGCGGTAGATCGCCCGTGGCGTCACCTTTTCTGCACCGGCGAGCCACTTCGGTCGCAGATGGTGCAGTGTGACCGTGCGCCCGATCCTGACTTCCCAGGCACCGAAGTGCAGCCGGCGCAAGATTGCGGCAACCATGTCGGCTCCCACCTGCTCATGGCGGTAGAAGTGAACTCCGCCGGCATCGTCAACCGACCGCGTACAGGGTTTACCCACATCGTGCAACAGCGCCAGGAACTTCAGCAACACGAAGAGGGGCCGGCCCCCGACCAACTCCGACTGCAAATGGCCTCGTAGCACCGAGGCAGAGGGCAGGAGACAGCTTCGCACCGCCGCGTACGCCGAATCCAGGGCGGTCAGCCCTTCATCTGCCGCTGCATCGAAGCGCGGCAACCCCAGCACGCCCAGGATGCGGTCGAGGCGCTCAACTGCCGCCAGCGAGTGCTCGAACACGTCCCACTGGTGTACCGACGGCTGGGTCACCCCCTTGCCGGCCACCAGTTCGGGGAACAGGGGGGCCAGCAGAGCGAGCTCGTCCATGAGCCGGAGGTAGTGAGCCGTGCGCGGACACGCAAAGAGCCGCACCAACTCGTCGCGCACTCGCTCGGGGGCCGGCAAGCGGATGGCATTTGCCTGATCGGAGATCCATGCCTGAGTCTGAGGGTCGATGGTAAAGTCCAGTTCTGCCGCGAAGCGTACCGCCCGCAACAGACGAAGGGGATCGTCACGGAACGCAGACTCCGATACGACCCGCAGCCGGCCGGCCTGCAAATCGGCCTGGCCGCCCAACGGGTCCACGATGTTCAGCCGACCCGCCGCTGCATCTTTCAGCCCGACCGCCATGGCGTTGACCGTGAAATCCCGCTTTGCCAGATCGCCTTCGAGCGTGTCGCCACGCAACCGCGCAAGATCGATGTAGGTATACGACAAATCGGTGATGTGGGGGCGAGGCAAGGCGGATTGGCGGCCCACGGGCCATCCAACCTGCTCTCCGCCCTGCCTCGCTCCTACCGACGTCGTCCCTACAGGCCGGCGGAGAACAGCACGTGCGGTTGCACGCTCGATGTCCAGCGGCACGTAGGCCGCGCCGAGCTCATCCGCCAGCGCGCGTGTCAGGCCCAGCGCATCGCCAGCCACCGCCAGGTCCAGGTCCTGGCTGGACCGACCCAGCAACCAGTCGCGGACCGTGCCGCCGACCACGTAGGCATCGACACCGCGCGCCCGGAAGAAGCCGGCGACCCGCTGCAGGAGGGAAATGTTGAAGTCGTCGTTCAGTCGATCAGTCATCTGGCCAACAGGTCAACATCCTCAAACGAGGCTTCCTGCCCGTCGTCCGAAACGCGCAACACAATTGGATCGTCCTTTGGCCGGCTTCGCTTCGCCGCCAGCCGCGCTGTGCGCGCCGAACGCCCCACGCCGGCGATTCGCCCATCCACCACGGCGATCCAAAGGCCGGCATAGGGACGCAGATCTACGTTGGGTAGAACATCCATCATTCGCTATTCAACCGTGCAGCCCAAACCGGCACCGACGAGCGTAAAACGCGAAACGTAAAACGTGAGGATTTCTATATAAACCGCTCGTCACGTTTCACGTTTTACGTTTCACAAGGTAGGCGTGCAAAATCAAGCGGAAGTCGCTGTTAATGTAGTTACAAACCGACCCAAACACTAAGAGCGCAGTTCCGCGATGATTTCTGCAATCTGCTCCGGATGTTCGGCAACCGGCACGCCGGCAGCTTCGAAGGCCGCAACCTTGTCTTCGGCACGCCCCTCGCCGCCGGAGATGATAGCGCCCGCGTGGCCCATACGTTTCCCTGGCGGCGCTGTACGCCCCGCCACGAAGGCCACCACCGGCTTGGTGATATTCGCCTGAATGTACTCGGCTGCCTTCTCCTCAGCCGTGCCGCCGATCTCCCCGATCAACACAATCTGCTCCGTCTGAGGATCTTTCTCAAAGAGGTCCAACGTCTCAATGAACCGCAGCCCATTCACCGGGTCCCCGCCGATGCCGACGCATGTCGATTGGCCGATTCCCCGCTCAGTCAGCGCCCAGATCACCTCGTACGTCAGCGTACCGCTGCGTGACACAATGCCAACGGGACCCGGCATCACAATGTTGCCAGGAATGATACCGACTTTGCACTCACCAGGCGTGATCAGTCCAGGACAGTTCGGGCCGACCAGGTACGTGCCTTTTTCATCCAAAAACGCTACAACATCGATCATGTCCAGGGCTGGAATGCCCTCAGTGATGCATACAACCAGGGGAATGTCGCTGGCCGCCGCTTCGAGAATGGCGTCCGGGGCGAAGCGCGCCGGCACGAAGATGATGGACACGTTGGCCCCCGTCTCTGCGACGGCGTCAACAACCGTGTCGAACACGGGCACGCCGGCCACCTCCTGGCCGCCACGACCGGGTGTCACACCGGCGACGACATTCGTCCCATAATCGATCATCTGTCGCGTATGAAACTCGCCCTCTCGTCCAGTGATACCCTGAACCAGGAGGCGTGTGTTCTTGTCAACCAGAATACTCATGCTTGCTCCTTTTTACGCCAGCCGTCCCTGCGCCGCTGCCACGGCCTTCTGCGCGGCGTCGCTCAGACTCTCGGCGGTGATCATATCGGCGTCGGACAGCAGTTGCCGGCCCTCTTCGGCACGCGTCCCAACCAGTCTGACGATCATGGGTACATCCGTTTTGATCTCCGACAAAGCCTCCAGGATACCACGGGCCACTTCATCGCCCCGGGTGATACCTCCGAAGATGTTGAACAGAACTGCTTTGACCCTGGGGTCACTGAGAATGATGCGCAACGCAGCCGCAACCTTGTCAGCCTGGGCACCACCGCCGATGTCCAGGAAGTTAGCCGGCGCGCCGCCGTACAGTTTCACGATGTCCATGGTCGCCATGGCCAGGCCGGCACCATTCACCATACACCCGATTTCGCCGTCCAGATCGACATAGCTGAGGCCGGCCTCTCGCGCATGGCGCTCCGATTCGTCCTCAGCGGCTGTGTCGCGCATGGCCCCGATCTCTGGATGACGGAAGAGCCCGCTGTCGTCGATGTTCATCTTGCCATCGACGGCGAGCAGCCGACCATCACCGGTAACCACCAGTGGATTGATCTCGGCGAGAGACGCGTCGTTCTCCATGAAGGCGCGATACAGCCCCTGAGCAATACCGACGAAAGGCCGCGTCAGGCTCTTGTCCAGCCCCATCCCGTAGGCCAGTTGGCGTGCCTGGAACTCTCTCAAGCCCAGCACAGGCTCAACTGTCACGCGGACAATTCTCTCCGGCGTCGTAGCAGCCACTTCCTCGATGTCAACGCCCCCTTCCGAGGAGCCCATCAGGATGACACGCTTGTTGCCGCGATCCAGGACCACCCCCAGATACAACTCATCCTGAATGTCGGCGGCCTCGTCCACCAGGACCTTTTCGACGGTCAGCCCCTTGATGTCCATGCCCAGAATCTCCTCAGCCCGGGCGGCTGCTTCGTCTGGATTCCTGGCCAGCTTGATGCCGCCGGCCTTGCCCCGTCCACCGACGAGAACCTGGGCCTTGACAACCACGGGCACGCCGAGCTGTTCAGCAATCCGGCGAGCGTCTTCAGGTGTCTCGGCTACTTCGCCGCCAGGGATGGGGATATCATACCTGGCGAAAAGGCGTTTGGCTTGATACTCGTGGATATTCAATCTCTCCCTCCTTTGTTTGAGAGGCTTTATGAAGTACGAACAATCATCATCCGAGGGAACCTATCAGGTTGGGAAAGGGGCGGACCTATTATAGCATGCTTTGGCAAAGGTTTCAATGTCTGCACAGCTAGGGCTTGCGCAGCGAATCAATGTCACAAAACCCTACAGACTGTGGTGACCAG
>CAZHMV010000021.1:49396-51589 GCA_964532665.1 uncultured Anaerolineales bacterium | reverse complement strand
TGTTGGAGCTGATGAAAGCCGGCGAGGTCGTGGCGTGGCAAGATGCGCTGTTTGGAGAGATTGTGATTGAGGTGGAGGTCGGGCAGGCCGGCGGTGAGTGATGGGAAGTGTACCGATGAGGTGGGCCGTGAACTACTACGCCCTGTCCTCACGGTCAAGAAAGTACGCCGGCGTGAGTTGTTGCCCCATGAGCCTGGTTGCACTTCAATGGCCGGCAGACCCCCAAAACGGCAGTCGACTATTGCGTCCCCACCGTCATGGAGAGCATTAACCGTCTGGGCGGCCTGACGGACGAAGGATCTATCCCACGCACGTTCAACCCCGACGATTATCACCCCCCTCACTGCTCCCGGCTTCAGAGTTTCTTAATCCTTTCTTGGTTGCTCCCTCAGCTTCAGGTGGTAGACTCTAACCTAGAGCCACCAAGAATCGCCGGGAGTGGTCCTCAGGGTGCGCTGGAGCCGGTCTCCTGGCCGCGTCCCGCGGCTCGCTCAGAGACTGATCAGAACACCTTTCGGATAGGTGCTCGGGATGGACTGTTTACAACCAATGAAAGGAGCATCAGGATCATGATTGGATTTACCCCTCTCTCCACAGAAAGGCCCTTCGGCATGCTACCTGGCCGTCGGCAGTTGTCATTCACCCCTCCACCACCGCCATTGGGTGCACTTCCACCTCCGCCACCACCCCCCGGAGCTGGAGCCCCGCCACCACCGCCTGGCGGCGGTCCGCCGCTGCCACCTGCTCCTGGGGCCCCACCCCTACCGCCGGGACCGGGGACCCTGCCACCACCGCTCGCGGGCCTTGTGATACCGGTAGAGGGAACCATTGCCCAGTTTCGCTATAACCCGGAGGGCATCGCCGACGGATTCTACCTGAGCGACGGCACAGAGGTACACTTTCCGCCTCACCTGAGCAGCCAGGTCACCGCCATCGTCGCCGTCAGGACCTCTGTCCGGGTTAGCGGACGGCAGCATACCGGCCCGGCCGGCGACACGCACATCGACGCAGAGGAGATTACCAACCTGCAGACCGGAACCACCGTGGTAGTCGGCGAAGCTCCGCTGCCACCGCGCTCAAGAATGTGGACCCCACCCCCTCGCGATCCGCAAGCCGAGTTGCTGCGAGCCAGCGTGGAGATGGACGGAGCCTATCGCGACCTGAGGCGTGCGGAGATCATGGTTACCCAACTGGAGGAAACGTACCCCGGTGGGGTTGAAAGCCAGCACGCGCGTGCGATCATCGACATGGCCACAACGCTCTACATGGAATCTCAACGGGCTTACCAGGCCAGAGAAGGCTTCAGGGCAGCAGAGTACGCCGTGGCCGTCCGGGACCTCATGCGCGCCGTTGACGAATTCTACAACGCAGCGATCAATAGCAGATGATCCGTTCACATGCCGGCTGCTCTCGGGAGCTGAGAGCAGCCGGATCCATTGCGCATAAGGCCGGCTATCTTCAGAATGTCTTAACCTTTTCTTTGTTAGCTTCTCAGCCTACCGCGGTAAGATGGGAACAGGAGGGGAAACGGCGCGCCAAATAGAGAAAGAGGGAGGTTATATGCCGAAGAAATCCTTTGTGTTCTGCCATACCGGTGACAAGACAAGGAGATTCTCATGAACAAGCGAACGTTTTTCAACCTGCTGTCAACGATCCTGGTATTGGTGGTCGCGTTCCTCTGGTCGCAGAACGTGCTTGCTGCACCCGAGGTCCCTCCGACGACTGCACGGGGAGTCATGGTGCAGTTCAAGTACGCCCCTGCAGGCAAAGCCGACGGATTCCACCCGAGCCATGGGGTGGAGAATGCGCTTGCCGTATCCGAAGTTCCCGTAGCAACTGCACAGGGAACCGTGGTGCAGTTCAGGTACGCCCCCGCAGGTGAGGTAGACGGATTTTACCTGAGCGATGGGACGGAGGTACACTTCCCACCCCATTTGAGTAGTCAGGTCACTGCCATCGTATCTGTCGGCTCACCCGTCAGCGTGACGGGGTATTCGCACACCGGGCCGGCCGGTGACACTCACATTGATGCGCAAACGATCACCAATCTGAAGACCGGGGCTTCGGTGATAGTCGGTGAGTCACCACCGCCACCGCCCGGGAATCCTCCTCCCCCGCCACCACCCCCCGGGAGCTCTACCACGACAACGGTGGAAGGGACATTGGCCCAGTTTCGGTACAATCCGGAAGGGG
>CAZHMV010000021.1:30344-49296 GCA_964532665.1 uncultured Anaerolineales bacterium | reverse complement strand
CACCTCATTTGAGTAGTCAGGTAACGGCCATTGTGTCCGCCGGCTCCCTGGTCAGGGTGACGGGGTATTGGCACACCGGGCCGGCCGGTGGTACTCACATCGACGCGCAAACGATCACCAATCTCCAGACCGGAGCTTCGGTGATAGTCGATGAGTCACCGCCGCCGCCACCGCCCGGGAATCCTCCTCCCCCGCCCCCACCCCCCGGGAGCTCCACCACGACAACGGTGGAAGGGACATTGGCCCAGTTTCGGTACAATCCGGAAGGGGTGGCGGATGGGTTCTACCTGAGCGACGGGACAGAGGTGCACTTCCCACCTCATTTGAGTAGTCAGGTAACGGCCATTGTGTCCGCCGGCTCCCTGGTCAGCGTGACGGGGTATTGGCACACCGGGCCGGCCGGTGATACTTACATTGATGCGCAAACGATCGCCAATCTCCAGACCGGAGCTTCGGTGGCAGTCAGTGAGTCACCGCCGCCGCCCCCGCCTGGTGGTCCACCCCCACCTGGTGGTCCCCCGCCACCGCCACCACCACCGCCCGGCGGCCCACCGCCACCGCCGCCCGGGAGCTCAATACTGCTGCTGAACCCGTAGTGGCAAAGTGCGACCTGTAAACACGCGGGGGAGATGGAAGTTTCATCTCCCCCGCGTCTGCCTGGCTGCTCAAACGAAAGGGGCGGCAGCGAGGTGCAGGGAGAGGGCAATGGCCTGGAGCAGTACCAGGTGCAGCAAATCCGCGTAGGAAAGGAGTAAGACTGATGAAGGCGCCAAAGATTTTCATGCTGGTTCTCGTTCTGGCCCTGCTCGCGATGTTGGGCGAGGCCGCAGGTGCCCAGGGGCCGCGACCGTCGGAGGGTGGAAGCTCCTCCGCTCTGACTTTACTGAACTCGGGCTGCGGTTCGGGCAGCAGTTACGACCCCTGGTGTGACGTGAATCACAGCAACAAAATAGACGTCGTTGACGTCCAGCTCGTCGCCAGCAAGTGGGGCCAGAGCGGTACGTACAGCGAATCCTACTGGTCCCTCACCGGCAACGCCGGCACCACACCCGGCACCAACTTCCTGGGGACCATGGACAACCAGGCCCTCGAAGTCCGCGTGAACAACGCCCGCGCCTTGCGTCTGGAGCCCAATGCCACCAGCCCCAACCTCGTCGGCGGTCACGGGGGCAACGGCGTCACTGCGGGAGCGTATGGTGCCACCATCGGCGGTGGGGGGGAGACTGGCAACACCAACCGTGTGACGGACAACTACGGCATGGTGGGGGGTGGCGCAGACAACCAGGCAGGCAACAACAACGGTACGACGGACGATGCGGAATACGCCACCGTCGGCGGAGGGCGCGGGAACAGCGCTGGCGGCGAAGACGCTACCATCGGTGGTGGAGCGTACATCAGTGTGACCGGCCAGGCAGCTGCAGTGGCCGGCGGCTCCTGGATCACCGTCACCGCGGACTATGCGGCCGTTGGTGGAGGCTACCAGAATGTCGTTGCAGGTACCTATGCTGCCGTCAGTGGGGGGTTGAGCAACACTGCCAGCAGCGATGCTGCCACCGTCGGTGGAGGTTGGGGAAACACCGCCCGTGCCTGGTACGCCACCGTCGGCGGTGGCGCCGGCAACACTGCCAGCAGTGCTGTCGCCACGGTCGGCGGAGGCTGGCTTAACACCGCCAGCGCCTGGTACACCACCGTCGGCGGTGGCACGGGTAACACCGCCGGCAACGACTACGCCACCGTTGGCGGGGGCTACTTTAATCGGGCTGCGGCTATCACGGCTACCATTGGTGGCGGGTCGTACATCAGCGTGACCGGCCAGGCGGCCACGGTGGCTGGCGGCTCCCGGATCACCGTCACCGGGAACTACGCGGCCGTCGGCGGGGGTATGGCCAACACGGCCGGCGGCTCATACGCTACCATCCCCGGAGGGGCAGGCAACAGCGCCAACGGCATTGGCAGCTTCGCCGCGGGGGAGAATGCCACTGCCGGCCATAATGGTTCCTTCGTCTGGTCCAGTGCCGAAGGCACATCATCGTGGGGTAACAACACCTTTACTGTGCGCGCTCACGGCGGGGTTCGGTTCTATAGTGCCTCCGGAACCGGAACGGGTGTGCAATTATATCATGGCGGCACTTCCTGGGGCTCCATCTCTGATCGGAGAGTCAAAGAGAACTTCGCTGACGTTGACAGCGCCCGGTTACTGGAGACCCTGGAGGCGATGCCTATCCAGACGTGGAATCTAAAGGCACAATCGCCGGCCATGCGTCACATCGGGCCGGTGGCTCAGGACTTCAACGGCATGTTTAGCTACCTGTTTGAGGAAGTTGAGAGTCCTACACATATCAACAACATGGATGCCATTGGCGTGTCTCTGGCCGCGGCCCAGGGGCTGTACAAGCTCTCCAGGGTGCAGGCAACCCGCATCCAGACGTTGGAAGCCGAAAACATGGCCCAACAGAAGCAGATTGACGACCTGAAGGCACGGCTGGCGGCGTTGGAACAGACAGTGAAGAACACCCCTGCGCAGCACACCAACCTTCCCGTCCCTGGTTGGCTGTTCGCTGGACTACTGCTGACCGGCCTGGTGCAGGGACAGCGCGCAAGGAGGGGGCCATAAGGTCCCAGTGATACTTACTACCCGCCTTCATGACAAATTCCCCGATCTGATGTAAAATAGGGCCTGGTCGCGAGAATGGAAAAAAGGATTCCCATGCATGATGCTTCCCGTCCAGGCGACGCCGGATTGCACATCCTGGTCATTGAAGACGAGCCGACCATCATCGAGTTCCTACGCACCGGCCTGGCATACGAGGGATACCGGGTGGCAGTGGCCACTGATGGGGTGACCGGGCTGCAAAGGGCCAGCGAGACGAAGTTCGACCTGGTCATCCTGGACCTGATGCTCCCGGACCTGGACGGCTTTAACGTGTGCCGCAGGTTGCGATCCCGTGGGAACGACGTTCCGATCATCATGCTGACAGCGCGCAAAGAGATCCCTGACCGGGTGATGGGGCTGGATCTGGGCGCCGACGACTACATCACCAAGCCCTTCAGCTTCGCAGAGTTGTTGGCCCGCATTCGAGCTGTTTTGCGCCGCCGGGGGCATGAGCCTCCGCCCACCGTTCTCAGCGCCGCCGGAATCACGCTCAACCCGGAAACCCATGAAGTGTACAAGGACAGATGCTCCATCCACCTCACGCCGAAGGAATTCGCTCTGCTGGAGCTCTTCATGCGGCACCCCCGTCGCGTCTTCACCCGTGAGACGCTACTCAATCGCATCTGGGGGTTCGACTTCCTCGGCGATACGAACGTGGTGGACGTCCATATCAGTCACCTGCGTGACAAGCTGGGAGACCGCCCTCCGCGCTTGATTCGCACCGTCTATGGAGTGGGATATGCCTTTCGGCCAGAAAATCAGAAACCGCTGGAATAACCTCTCCCTTCAAGTGCGCCTGACCCTGCTCTACGTGGGGCTGCTGGCCTCTCTCCTCTGCCCCCTGGGCGGAATCCTCTACCTGGACACACGGCGTTTCCTGTATGCCAGCACAGCGCTGCGATTGCGTGCTCAGGCCAAACCGGTCATCGAGCGCTGGCTCGCCTCCGGCATTCCATCGGAGACATCTCCCACCTCGCCGACGTTGCCCGTGGCGGCACCATCAACACGGCAGCTCCAGGAGCTGACGACCATAGCCGCTGGCCTGGCCCGGGCGCTGACCTCTCGCGACACGACTGCCCTGGTGCTCGATGGAGACGCGCGTGTGCTGGCCAATGGTCGGCTGTTGCCAGAGGAGCCAATTCCGGCTCCCCCGGACCCGACCTACACTACACGGGCGCTGGCCGGTGAGAACGAGGTCACCTATATCACCACTGTGGCAGACCAACGTACGCTAGTGTTGTTGATCCCGCTGCGACCTGCACCGGGCAGCCCGGAGGTCCTGGGTCTGGTGCAACTGAGTACACTGCTTGCCCTGATTGACCAAATCCTGTGGCGCCAGAGGCTGCTGATCGCGGGGGGCACCCTGATGACGATCATTGCGGGCACGCTGGGTGGTTTGTGGTTGACCTCCTCGGCACTGGCTCCTTTGCGCCGGATGATCGTCACCTCGCGGCGAATCGCAGCCGGCGATCTGAGCCAGCGCGTGGACCTCCCCCGACACACCGATGAGGTAGGCCAACTGGCCGCCTCGTTCGACGACATGGTGGCACGCATTGAGGCCGCCTTCGCTACCCAGCGTCGCTTTGTAGCAGATGCAGCCCACGAACTGCGCACACCTTTGACAGCGTTGCAAGGCTCGCTGGAAGTGTTGCTCCGCGGTTCCCAGGACGATCCGGCCGCCGCTGCTCGTCTGACGCAGGGGATGTATCGCGAAGTGACCCGCCTGAGCCGCCTGGCAGAACAGTTGCTGGACCTGAGCCGGTTGAACACACCCACCCCACTGCATCAACAGCAAATAGCCCTCGCTCCCTTTCTGGAAGAATTCGCTCAACAAGCCCGCCTCCTGGCACATGAGCGCCAGGTGATCCTGGAGCCTGGCGAACCGGGCACTCTGTATGCTGATCCAGACATGCTGAAACAGATGCTCTTCAATCTGGTGGATAATGCGCAACAGCATACCCAGGAAGGGGGGGCCATCCGCCTGGGATGGCGTGTCCTGCCCAACGCGGTGGAAATCCGGGTGGCCGATGACGGAGAGGGAATCGCCGAGGAGGACTTACCTCACATCTTCGAGCCCTTTTACCGGGGCATCCGCTCGCGCTCGCGGCGACGTGGGGGAACCGGTCTGGGACTGGCCCTGGTCCGGGCCATCACCGAAGCGCATGGAGGCCAGGTGGAGGTTAGCAGTCAGCCAGATCAGGGAGCTTGTTTCACCATCACATTGCCGACCAACACCAGGTGATGTAGGGAATGCTACCCTTCCCCTGGGTCAATCAAAAGTGTGCGGGTCTGCCGGCTGAAATCGTTCAAAAACAATCCTTGACAAACAGAAAGTATCATGTTACAATGAGGCTATCTGATCCGGGGGAGGAATCTGGCCTTTCTCTCTATGGTAGACTGAGGCGATATGTCCTTTGCCCGCCGGCACCCATTCGGATTGAAATGACCGCGCATGGACCGAGATAACTCCGCGTTGATTCCCGCTGAACGCCGGCACCGCATCCAGGAGATGCTACGCGCCCAGGGGGCTGTCAAAGTTTCCACGCTGAGCCAGCTCTTTGAGGTCTCGGAGATCACCATTCGACGTGATCTCGAGCAACTGGAACGGGATGGCCGGCTCGAACGTACCCACGGGGGTGCTGTCCTGAGTCAGCGGATGCGGCAGGAGCCTCTCTACACCGACAAAGATCAACTCCATCGCGCGGAAAAGCAGGCCATCGGTCACGTGGCTGCGATGTTGGTGGAGAACGGCGATACGTTGCTCATCAACAGCGGTTCGACTACGTTGCAGGTATTGCGGCATCTGGCCGGCCGGCACGATGTGCGCGTGATCACCTCCAACATGGGCGCCCCCTTTGCCGTACATGATCCCGGGTTTGAGGTGATTCTGGTTGGCGGCACCTTCCGTCGCCAGTCTAACTCGCTGGTTGGCCCTCTGGCAACCCAGTCTTTGCGTCAGGTCTACGGCAGCAAGGCCTTCATCGGGGTGGACGGCATCAGCCTGAAGTATGGTCTGACAACCCCCACGCTGCCTGAAGCGGAAGTCGCTCGCACCATGATTGAGCGGACTCGAGGCCCCGTCATCGTTGTCGCCGATCACACAAAGCTAGGCGTTGTCGCCGACTTTGTGACAGCCCCCCTCGATCAGGTCGATGTACTTGTGACGGATCGCGGCTTTGACGAAGGATACCGTGAAGCCCTGGAGGAACTGAGTATCCAGATCATGGTCGCTGAGTAGGCCGAGAGGAGGTGGTTGTTTCGCATCACAACCCCGGAGTTTCATGCCTGTGTAGAACGTTCTCGAGATATCACAGACTCTAAGGGAGGAGGAAGAAGTTATGCTGTTCAAACGGACCGTCACTTCGACCCTTCGACGAGCTCAGGGCGTCGCGGGACTCAGTGCAAGCCTTGTCGGGCTTATCACTCTCGTGCTCCTGGTGGCAGCCTGTGTGCAACCGCCGGCAACGCAAGCTCCAGCCGAGCAGGCCCCCGCAGCGGAGCAACCGGCCGCCAAGGAATCGAAAGGTCCCGTGTCCATCACCTTCTGGAATGCCATGAGCGGCAGCCGGCAGGACGTGGTCAAGGACCTGGTTGATACCTTCAATCAGAAGAATCCCGATATCCAGGTGAACTCTGAGTACACCGGCTCCTACGCCGAGACGCTGACCAAGGCTCTGGCGGCGGTGCGGGCCGGCACACCCCCGACCATCGTGCAGGTGTACGAAGTTGGCACCCAGACCATGTTGGACTCCGACGCTATCGTTCCAGTCTACACCCTTGCCCCGAGTGACTTCGATTGGAGCGAAGTGATCCAACCTGTGATGAAGTACTACAGCGTCGAGGGCAAGATGTATTGCATGCCCTTCAACTCTTCGACAGCGATGCTGTACTACAACAAAGACGTCTTCCGCAAGGCCGGCCTGGACCCCGACAAGCCGCCAAAGACCTTCGACGAGATCTTTGAATACGGCAAGAAGATCATCGAGTCGGGTGCAGCCAAGGGAGGCATCTCCTTCGGCTGGCCGGCCTGGATTTTCGAGCAGATGCACGCCTATCACGGCCAGCTCTTCGCCAACAATGAGAACGGCCGCGCCGGCCTGGCCACCAAAGTGTTGTTCAACCAGGACTTCGGTGTCAAGGTGCTCACCGAGTGGCAGAAGTGGGCTCAGGCGGGCGTCCTGGTCTATGGCGGTCGGGAGTACAAGGCCAACGACCCCTTCCTGGCCGGCGAGTTTGCCATGTTGGCGCAAAGCACGTCCAGCCTGGGTGGCATCCTGAAGAAGGCCGATTTCGAGGTCGGCACGACTTTCCTGCCGAGGATGGCCGGCGATTACCCCAAGGGCAACAGCGTTATCGGCGGTGGTTGTCTGTGGGTGCTGAAGGGCCACACACCAGAGGAGAATGCAGCCGCATGGAAATTCCTGCAATACTCCTTCTCACCTGAGCGCGCCAAGATCTGGCACAAGCGCACCGGCTACTTCCCCATCAGCAACACTGCCTACGAGGAACTGAAGCAGGAGGGCTGGTTCGAGGAGGAGCCGAACCACGCCACGGCCTTCACGCAGATCCTGAGTGGTGCTGATACGCCGGCAGCTCGGGGGGTATTGCTGGGTAACTTCGTCCAGATTCGGGACATCGAGGGCACGGCCATCGAGGATGCGTTGCTTAACGGTGAGGACCCCAAGGCAGCGTTGGATAAGGCAGCCGAAGAGGCCAACCGCGTGCTGGAGGAGTACCAGCAAACGCTGAAGAAATAGGTTACAGTGGCTGTGCTTAGTCTGCACGCAGGGACTTGATGTGTGAGACGTGAAGCGTGAAGTGTGACCACCACGCTTCACGTCTCACGTTCGGAGTTCGTATGCAAACGCGATTCCCCAACAAATTCTTGCCCTATCTCCTGCTTGCGCCCAGCGTCATCGTCGTTTTCATTTTCTTTGTCATTCCCAGTGCGCAGAGCCTGTACCTGAGTTTCTACCGCGTCAATCCCCTGGGCACTCGACGTATCTTCATCGGCCTGGAGAATTTCACGCGGCTGATCACTGGGGGTGACTATCGCCACTCGCTGTGGGTAACGTTCCTGTTTGCTCTATTTGTGGTGGTAGTCGGGCTCAGCGTCAGCCTGGCCGTGGCAGTGGTGGCTAACCAGCGTTATCGGGGTTTTGGGGTCTATCGGACGTTGTTGATCTGGCCGTATGCTCTGTCGCCGGCCATCGCCGGTACCATCTGGGCGCTGATGATGGACCCCACCATCGGCGTCGCGACCCACCTCATTGAGAGTGCGACCGGTATCGCTTTCAACTGGCGGACCAGCAGCGCAGCGGCTCTGCTGTTCCTCAGCGTCGCCGCCACATGGAAGATGCTGGGCTACAACGTGATCTTTTTCCTGGCCGGCCTCCAGGGGGTGCCAGGCGAGCTGCTGGAGGCCGCATCCATTGATGGCGCAACTGCCTGGACCCGGTTCTGGCGAATCGCTTTCCCGCTCCTGTCGCCGATGACGTTCTTCCTGTTCATCATGAACAGCCTGTATGCCTTCTTCGAGGTCTTCGGGCTGGTACATATCACCACGGAGGGCGGTCCCGGCCGGGCCACCGATCTGTTGATCTTCAAGCTCTACCGGGACGGTTTCGTTGGGCTGCGCACCGGCTTTGCCTCGGCTCAGTCAATCTTGTTGCTGATATTTGTGGCGATGCTGACGATGCTGCAGTTCCGTTATGCTGGCCGACGGGTGTTTTACCGATGAAAAACCGGACACTTGAGGCCCCGCTGCCGCGAGAGCATGGTCGGGAGTTCTACGCCCTGCGCCGGCGGGTCTTGATGCCTGCGCTGGCCCATGCGATCATGATCGTCGCTCTAGTGGTGATCATGTTCCCGGTTTTCTATGCGGCGATCCTGAGCACCCAGTCCCCATCCGAGTACTATCACTATCCCCCCGACCTGACGCCTGGCTCCAGCCTGGTTCAGAACTATCGCACTGCATGGCAGCGCGCAAACCTGGGCCGGCTGGTGGCGAATACCACTTTCATCGCGATGACGGTGTCGATAGGCAAGATTTTCCTGAGCATCATGGCGGCTTTCGCCTTTGTCTACTTTGATTTTCGAGGCAAAGCCTTTTTCTTCGCGATGATTCTCATTACCCACATGTTGCCATTGCCAGTGCGGATCGTGCCTACTTTTGAGCTGATGGACGAGTTCGGTTGGGTAAACACTTACTATGCCCTGACCATTCCCTTCTTCGCCAGCGCGACGGGCGTGCTGCTGTTTCGACAACTGTATCAAACGGTACCGCCGTCCCTGGCTGACGCGGCGCGCATCGACGGAGCCGGCCCGCTCCAGTTTCTGCGGCACGTTCTCATCCCGGTCTCGCGCACCAACATAGCTGCCCTGTTTCTCATCGAATTCATCTACATGTGGAATCAGTACCTGTGGCCGCTCATCGTCGCCAATGCGGATACCACCCGGGTTGTGCAGATTGGTCTCAAGCAACTCGTCGCCACCGACGCTGCCGTTGACTGGGCCGTGGTAATGGCCGGTACTGTTGTTGCCATGATTCCGCCGCTGATTGTGCTGCTGATCTTGCAGGGTACTTTGATTAAGGGGCTGGCGTTGCAGGAGGAGAAATAACGTTGCCTGACTACCGCGGTTTTATCTTTGATCTGGACGGCACCATCTATCGCGGCGAGCAGGCGTTGCCAGGGGCGGTGGAAACCGTACAGACGTTGCGGACGCAGGGCCGGCAGGTCATCTTCATGTCCAACAAGCCCCTGGAGCGCCGATCAGCTTACGCAGCCAAGCTGACCCGCCTGGGCATACCCACCGACCCGGCCGATGTGCTGACCTCGGCCGTGGTGCTGGCCCATCATCTGCGACGCGAGACGCCGGAGGCGCGGCTGTTTGTCATCGGCGAGGAGCCGTTGCTGGAGGAGATGCGGGAGGCCGGCTTCCGGTTGAGCGACCAGCCGGCTGAGATCGATGTGGTCGTGGCGGCCTTCGACCGCACCTTTAACTATGCCAAATGGAACACCGCCTTCCAGGCGATTCGCCGGGGCGCGCGCTTTGTCGCCACCAACGCCGATCGCACCTGCCCGGTCGAGGGTGGTGAGATTCCGGACTGCGCCGGCATCATCGCCGCGCTGGAAGTCACGACGGGGAAGAAAGTCGATCTGGTGGCCGGCAAACCCTCACGGCTCATGATCCAGGCCGGCCTGGATCACATGGGCCTGCCGGCGCAGCAAGTGCTCATGGTCGGCGACCGCCTGGAGACGGACATTCTGATGGGCCGGCGGGCTGGCACGGCCACTGCCCTGGTCCTGACC
Source organism: uncultured Anaerolineales bacterium (assembly GCA_964532665.1). GTDB lineage: Bacteria > Chloroflexota > Anaerolineae > Epilineales > JAANWY01 > CAZHMV01. The sequence continues at coordinate 39,330 of CAZHMV010000021.1, read as the reverse complement.
GGCGTCACCCGTCGTGACCAACTGGATGGCTCCGAGATCCAGCCGGACTACGTGCTGGAGAATGTGGGGCGGGTGCTTAAGTCAGTGATCAGTGGTCAATGATCGGTGGTCCCCCCTCGATTTGACGTGGCCTCTTTGGGCAATATAATACAATTAACGAACGTCGGGGCATGACGAAGGAGGTTTCGATCGATGATTACCCAGAGATCACGAACTCCACCGCCGCCGGTCGGCACAAAGCCGGCCTTGCTCACAGGCAAGGATTTGCTGGAGATGGGGGACATTGGTCCATGCGAGCTAGTTGAGGGGAGGCTGGTGCCCATGAGCCCGACAAAGCCGAAACATGGCCGAATCGAAATCCGCTTTGGCCGCATACTCGACACGTTTGTGACTGAGCATGGTCTGGGTGAGATCCAGGGGGGTGAAGTGGGCATCTACACCCGCCGCGATCCGGATACCGTACGCGGGGCCGACATTCTGTTTATTTCGCATGAACGTCTGGCTCGGGCAACGCCCGGTGATTTCCTCGACGTTGCACCTGAATTGGTCGTCGAAATCCTGTCTCCCAGCGATCGCTGGAGTGAGGTGAAAAAGAAGCTGCGCGAGTACCTTGAGGCCGGCGTCGCTGTTGTGCTGGTGGTTGATCCAGAAGAGCACAGCGTTTCGGTCTACCGGTCGCTGACAGACATACACGAATTGACCGCCGACGATGTGCTCACTGTGGAGGATGTGTTGCCTGGCTTCAGCGTCCCGGTGGCTCATCTGTTTACCGGCCACAAAGTCGCCCGGTGATCACTGAGGGGAACTCGGAGGAACTCGGGGGAAGTCGGGGAACGTCGGAATGGATCATACCACAGGAACCTTCACCGGTCTAAAGAACCTGGAAATCTTCTACCAGCGCTGGTATCCCGAAGCAGACCCTCGAGCGGTGCTGGTCGTCGTGCACGGCCTGGCTGAGCATAGTGGCCGTTATCAGCACGTGGCCGAGTATTTTGTCGAACGGGGCTATGCCGTGTACGCGTTGGACCATCGTGGGCATGGTCGGTCCGAGGGGGAGCGAGCACATGTTGACCGGTTCGGCGAGCTCGTGGCAGACCTGCGGACATTTGTGGACCTGATGCGGCAGCGAGAACCCGAGCGCGGCATCTTCATGATCGGGCATAGCATGGGGGGGACCATCGCCACGCTATTCGCCGAGGAGCACGGCGACGTGTTGCGCGGGCTCATCCTCTCCGGGGCATTTATGCGGCCGAGTGGGGGTGTATCGCCGGCACTGGTGCTGGTCTCGAAGCTCCTCTCGGCGGTAGCGCCGAAGTTGGGCGTGACACCGCTGGAAGCCTCCAGCGTCTCGCGTGATCCCCAGGTGGTGGCCCGCTACGACGCCGATCCCCTCAACTACCGTGGCCGCGTTCGGGCGCGTATGGGCACCGAGTTGCTCCAGGCCGGCACCGCTGCCCTGGCCGACCTGCCCAAAATCACCCTGCCCATCCTCATCATGCACGGCGGCGCTGACCAACTAGCCGACCCCGAAGGCAGCCGACTCATTTACGAAGGCGTCAGCTCAATCGACAGGACCCTCAAGATTTACGACGGCCTGTACCACGAAATCTTCAACGAGCCGGAAAAACAGCGGGTGCTGGCCGACGTGGCCGGCTGGCTGGAAAAGAGATAGTGACTGCGGCATCCCACCCCATCGCTATCACTATCGCTATCGCTATCGCTACTCCGTCCGATGCTCACTGTGAATCACGCGACGGGTTCCGGTTTCGCAGCGGAGAATCAGGGATTCGGTCTCGGCTCTGGTGCCATGATAATGCACGCCGGACAGTAGCATCCCGTCAGTGATACCGGTGGCGGCGAAAAAAATCTCGTCGCTCGAAATCAACTGATCGCAGGTTACAATCTGTCCGATATGCAGGCCGGCGGCGTTGACTGCGGCCTGTTCTTCTTCGCTCTGGGGGGCAAGGCGTCCCAGCATCGCGCCACCCATCGATTTGACGGCGCAGGCGGCAATGACGCCCTCCGGTACGCCTCCCACTCCCATCAAAATGTCTACGCGGGAGCGAGAGGAGGCTGCCAGGAGGGCCCCGCTGATGTCACCGTCGGCGCGCAGCAAAACCCGCGCGCCGGCCATCCGAATCTCTTCGATTAGGTCGTGGTGGCGCGGCCGCTCCAGCACGAACACGACCAGGTCACGCACCGCCTTCTTTTTCACGCGACCTACCAGGGCCAGGGTCCACGCGGCCGGGGCATCCATACATTCCGGTACCAGCGCATCGGCGGCTTCCTGATCTACTACGATCTTTTCCATGTAAACTGCTGTGGCGGGTGACCACATGGAGCCGCGAGGGGCGACGGCCGCCACAGCAATGGCTCCTGAACGTCCCTGGGCCAGCAAATTTCGGCCGTCAATCGGGTCCACCACCACGTCCATCTCTGGACCGTTGCCGGTACCCACGCGCTGACCGGTGTCCAGTGGGGAGTGCATACCCAGTTTTACTTCTTCGCCGATGACAACGCGGCCGTCCATGTCCAGCGTATTCAGAGCCCGGCACATGGATTCGGCAGCCGCATGGTCGGCCTCAGCCGGCTTGCCCAGGCCCATCCAGCGGCCAGCGCTCAGCGCGGCCGCTTCGGTGGCCCTGACGAGATCAAGGCCCAGGTTCCGGGGTGGGTGTTCGTTCATCCTACTCGATTGCCTCCAATAAGCCGGCGGCTTCCCAGGCCAACATCCCGCCCCGCAGAATTGCCACGTTGTTATAGCCCTGGTCTTGTAGCATGCAGGCAGCGCGCGTGCTGCGCCGGCCACTTCGGCATACGAGGACGACAGGGCGGTCGTGAGGCAGTACTGGTGTTCCCGACAGCAGCGATGGCAGGGGCATCAGTCGAGCCTCCACGATATGGCCTCGCTTGAATTCGCGTGGTTCTCGCACGTCGATGATCATGGGGCGTGTATTGCTGTGAACTTGCTGCCACAATGTCTCAGGCGACATGTCAGTTACTGTGTGCGTTGGAACATCGGTGTGGAGTGGCAGGACACCGATCGGGTAGGTGCGCTTCGGCAGGTTCTGGCACTCTTGAAAGGCACGCACCTCACATTCATAGATGCAAATGGCCGGATCAAGAATCCTGTAGAAGAGGTATATTATAGAGCTTTCCTCGGATAGAAAATGATCCGCTCCCAGGAGGTCATAGAAACCGGTTGCTTGCATGATATGAAGGAGGGGCTCGCGCACTCTCATCATAAACACGTCGCCGCCTCGCTCACGGTAGTTCTGCACAACGCTTTCCAGCATGTGAATCCCACTAAAATCGCACAGGTTTACGCTGTGCATCCGCATCAACAAGAAGCGTTGGTTGGGGTGGCTGGTCGTATGGTGGTGAATGGCCTCCTCCACATGGCTGACAGCGCCAAAGTACAGATCGCCGTGCACATCCAGGATACCCAACTGCGGACACGATGGTTTTTCGGGCTGGTGCAGGAGGTACCTGAAGTTGTCATCGGGCAGGACGGAATGCACATGGGGTACGCTGGTTTGCATGATGTAGAGGGCAAACGACAGCAGGATGCCGAGCAGGACGGCAAACTCGATGTGCAGGAATAGCGTTCCCAGAAAGGTGACGAGCATGATAGCTGCGTCGCCAGGGGCACCGCGCCAGATGCGCGCTATCTCCGCACGATCGATCATGCCATAGGCGGTGACAATCAACACACCGGCCAGTGCCGTTCGGGGCAGATAGGCTGCCAGGGGGGTCAGCGCGAACATGGCAACCAGCACGAATAGGCCGGAGAAAACCGCGGCCATGGGAGTCCGAGCACCGCTTTCATGGTTCACTGCCGAACGAGAGAATGAGGCTGCACACGGATATCCAGAAAACAAGCCGGCGGCGATGTTTGACAGCCCTTGTCCGACGAACTCCTGATTACTATCCAACCGCTGGCCGGTCTGGGTTGCAATCGAGCGCGTTATTGCCATGGTTTCAACCAACCCGATGGCTCCTACTGCCAGCGCCCCCGTTGACAACTCAGCAATGAGGTCCAGGTTTAGCAGTGGGAGTTGTGTCAGAGGGGGCAGGCTACGGGGCAGTTGGCCGATAACTGCCACCCCGCCTTTGTCCAGCCCCAGGAAGTACACGGCGGCAGAAGCAACGACCATGCTCAACAGTGGACCGGGTAGTTTGGGGTTCAGCTTGCGGAGGAGCACAATCAACACGATTGTGCCCACGCCCAGGGCCAGGGTGGGACCGTGCGTTTCTGGCAAATGGGCCAGAACAGCCTGCGTAGTTTCCATCAGACTGTGGCTCGTGAAGTTCAGCCCAAGCAGGTGGCGCAACTGTTTCACGGCGATCAGGACGCCGGCCCCGCTTGTGAAGCCAACGACAACGGAATGGGAAACGAAATTGGCCAGCGCGCCCAATCGAGCCAGCCCCATGACCAGTTGGAAAACGCCGGCCATCACAGCCACCATGCCCGCCGCAACGGCGAACTTCGGCGTGCCGGGGGTGGCACTCGTGAGCAAGACGGACAAAACGAGAAGCGAAATAGCATTGGCCGGCCCGGTGTGTGCCTGGTTAGAAGACCCCCACAGCGCCGCCACGATACCGCCCACGATGGCCGCGTAAAGCCCCATCTGCGGTGGCAACTCGGCAATGAGGGCAAAGGCGATGGCCTGTGGCAGGAGGATCACAGCCACGGTCAGTCCGGCAATCAGATCGGGCCGCAAATTGCGGGGATCATAGGTTTGAAAAAGACGAAGTGGTTGGAGAAAATAAGCAGGGGTGTATCTCAAGTTAGCTCTCATCGGGTTGTCTCTGTTCCTGGTGTACCGGCAGCCGAGCAAACGCTCCCCGGTGTGAGTTTGACCCAAAGTATAGCTCAAACTGAGCGGGATGCCAACATCAACTTGCGTACCTGCAAGTGGGAGGAACGGACCTCGGAGGTCTACACGGGGGCAGCCGGCCGCGCTGCCTATCGCACGTTTGTCCATCGTTTCAGCGCACACCCAGATCGCTTTACACTTTTGCTCGCGCTGGACAACAGTCCAGCGCCCCGAAACGCTTTGGAAGCCGCCGGACTGTTGTCCGGCAGGAGCAAATTGTAAAGCCGAGTTTCCCTTACGGTGAAACGATGCCCACGTTTGCAACCTGGTGAGATCGTTTGCGTAGAGAAGTATAGGTCTGATGGATAACAGCCGCCGAAATTGGAACGAGGAGTGACATTGCATGGAAGCGTATGAGCACAAACTGCGCCGGTCGCGAAGGCGTCGGATTGTTGCCGGCGTATGTGGCGGTCTGGGGGAGTTCTTTGGGCTGAGCCCGTGGATCTTCCGGATCGTGTTCCTGATCCTGGGGATGCCGGGTGGCCTGCCAGGCGTGCTGCCTTACATCCTGCTGTGGATCATTATCCCGTCTGAATAGGGACTACGTCCCGTCGGCGACTTCAGGGTCTCTCACGCCGGCGGGGTCAGTTCCAATACCGGGCGCCGGCCTTCGTGCACTGCCGGCGCCCACTTTGCGCCGCCACCAGAAATGCACAGCCGCCAGGCCGACAACCGCACCGGTGCTGTCGATGAGGACGTCCGTGAGCCGGCCGTGTCGTCCTGGCACGAAGGTCTGATGCCATTCGTCGCTCATTGCGTAGAGCACTGTGAGGGCGAAGGCCCACGTGGCCGGGTTGCCGGCGCGAATCGTCTGGCGCAGTGCACGCCAGCAGAGAACGGCCAGGGTGGCATATTCGACGAAGTGGGCACCCTTCTTGGCGACCCGGTCCGGTACGATGCTGGGAAATGTAGGCAGTGTAGACTGGGAAGACAGGAAGAAGATCATCCCCATCCAGACGACGGCCGGCCCCCAGGCCAGAATCAGTTTTCGATTGCTCATTCCATTGCGACCTCGTAAGCTTTCTCGACATCACCCACCAGATGCTGCCATGTGAAATGCTCGGCGATGCGACGCCGGGCTGCGTCCGCTAACTGTTGGCGATGATCCGGGTCTTCCAATAGCGTGATGATGGCCCTGGCAAACGCGTCCACGTCGCCCGGTTGGACCAGCACTCCTGAAACATCCGCCTCAATGTATTCTCGGTTTTGCCCCACAGCGTCGGCGACCACGGCCAGGCCGGCGGCCATCAGCTCCACCAGCTTGGCCGAGCACTTTGTCCGATTCACCAGTGTATCGTCGAAGGGCACGATAGCCACGTCGGACGCAGCGAAGATGCCTGGCATGACCGCCCGCCCTGGCCATCCAAGATACACGATTTGTTTCCCAGTGTCAACCTCGTCTGCCAACCGCATCAGTTCCAGTTCTTCACCCTGCAGTCCTTGCCCGGCAATTACCAGTTGTGCATCCGGTACCGATTCAACGACCCTCTGCCAGATCGCCACAAGTCGCTCCGCCTCGAACTCAACAAACCGCGTGTAAAGTAAGACCTTCCTCGCTGCCATCCGGCCTCGTATGAGTCCAGACCCTTCGACGGGGCCACGTCCTGAGCCTGTCGAAGGTCTCAGGACAGGCTTCGGACCTGGGGCCTTTCGGCTTGGTCCTTCGTCAGGCCCAGGAGGGGCCTCAGGGGGAGCTGTAGTCTTGGCAGTGCCGTTGGGGACGTAGAACACCCGGTCGGGCTCGACGCCGAGTCCCCAGACCAGCGTCTGGAGTGCCCGGCTGGCCACGGTCACGGCGTCGCAGTGGGTCAGGCCCCAACGCTCCTGCCAGGCGAAAAACCGGCGCTGAGCCGGCGTGTAGGGTTCGATCTCGTTCCATCCGCCGGCCCCTTCCCAGTCGTCGGTGTCCATCACCACTCGGATGTGCGTCCGCCCGAGCCGGCGCAGCCACCACAGAGCCGTCGCCGTCAGGCCAGCGTAGGCCTTGGGCTTGAAGGCATGGACGATGTCGGGTCGCAGGCACAACACCTCCCCCACAAGCCGGCAGGTTATCGCCACATGGCCGAGCCGGGGGATGGACGGCGGTAAACCAATGTTGATGATGTCAACGTCGGCATCGGTCCAGTGCCGGCCGGCATCTTGGGGGGAGTCCCAGGGAGGGATCAGCAGGGTGACGCGGTGTCCTCTCGCAACCAGCGCGCGGGCCAGAGGGAGTGCTCTGACCCGCATTGTGCCCTTTCTCCGCAGCCCGAAGGGGCCGACCATGACGATGCGCATGAGGTTAGCCGGCGCCGCCCCCACCGCCGCCGGCCCCGCCGCCGGCCCCCGCTCCGGCCGCGGATGCGCCGGCCGCGCCGCTGGACGGAGCCACAGCGGCTGCCGTGGCCATCGTCACGTGATAGTAGGGCTGGAAGGCCACGTACGCCTGGCTAGCTGCTTGGACGGACTCGTCGGTCAGATCCTCGGCCCACGGCGGCACCGAGAGGTCTTCTCGCGCTTCTTTGAGGGAGTCGGCCAGCTTCTTCACCCAGCGCCGATTCACATCGCTGTCCAGCGACAGCCACGGCAGTTCGCGGATGAAGGCTCGGGCGGCCTCCGCCGGGTCGTACTGGCGCAGCCGCTCGATCTCCTGGCGGGTGCTCTCCAGGTAGGCCTCGATCTCGGCCCGCATACGAGCCCCCTTCTCCGTTGGCGTGTACATGCGTGTGCCGGCCACGAAAGCGCCAATACCCAGACCGAATAGCAACCCTGCCGCGACCAGGAGCCAGCCTTGGATGAAGACGCCTGCGAGAACGACGAGGGTGGCGAGCATGTCCATGGCAAAACCGGTGACGAAGAGCCAGATTGACCGAGATCGATGGTTGTCCAGATAGCCCTCATCGATCAGGTTGGCCTGGACCTGCTTCAGCATATTGCTCCGAAATGATCTGGCCCTGGTCCCAAAGTCTTCCAGCGTTTCGTAGTCGCGCATCTCATCAATGAGTTCGCGCTCAAACTCGCTGAGGTCGCCCGGGTCTTCGTGGAAATCGACCTCGACCTTCTTCTGGCTGAAGATCCACACCTTGCGTTTTACACGTCGCAGGGTCAGGTGTCCGCGTGCGGCCAGGTCGAACACGACGGCGGGAAATGCGCGTTCGCCGGCTGTAGAGGCTCCTTTCAGCAGCACCGCTGCGCGCGGCAGCGAGACGTCGGGTTTCTCCATGGTCGTGACCCTGAACTTCGGTCCGCGCCAGCGGAAGAACCCGATGAGACCAGGGATGAGGCCCAGCAGGCCGGCGATGATGGCAGCCAGTACCTGTTGCACATTCGGCGTTCTGGGACCGCCGGTTGACGTCGTTCGGCTGCTGGTGCGGCCTTCCAGTTGCCTGGGAAACGAGACGATGATCCGATAAGCCGTACCCGGCGAGAGGCGTGGATGGCTGAACGACGCCACGTAGCCCTGGGGTGTTTGGATCAGCCGGCCTTCGCCCTGTGGTGCGATCCGAATATCGCTGGCAGCCAGGCCGAAGGCCGCCGGCACCGTCACCCGCACATCCACATCGTATATGGGCACTGACCAGCCCGTCCCGATGGCGTCCCAGTCGATCTTGTTCGTTCCATCAGTCGCGAACAACGCGCCGTAGACGGTGTAGGACAGCGTGAAGGTTGTCGGTCCGGTGCGCTCCGGAAAGGTCCAGCGGATGAATTGCTCCTCGTCCCGCATTTCCACTTTGACTTCCTGCAGGACCACGTCATCGCTCTGCACCTGCATCTCCGTGATGCGATCGATCTTGTCCAGCGGGATGTTGCGGGTGGCAAAGGTGAAGTTTCCTTGCCGGAAGTCGAAGGTGATCTGCTCCGTCACCCGGTACGAGCCGTCGGTCCGCATCACCAGATCGACGTCATAGTTTGAGATGTCGTAGACTTTCTTTTGGGCCTGGGCCGGCGTCGCAATGGCGAAGAGAAGCAAGAGCAGCAACAAAACCCAACGTCGCATTTTCGTCCTCCGCAAGACAGGAATCGGGCCTATTCTTCAGTTTCGTATTCTTCAAGTAGTCTTCCTCACTCCACCGTGACGCTCTTGGCCAGGTTGCGCGGCTGATCGACGTCACAGCCAAGAGTGACTG
>CAZHMV010000021.1:0-30244 GCA_964532665.1 uncultured Anaerolineales bacterium | reverse complement strand
GTGACGCTCTTGGCCAGGTTGCGCGGCTGATCGACGTCACAGCCAAGAGTGACTGCCGTATGGTAGGCCAGCAGTTGCAGCGGAATCACATTCAGCACCGGCGATAGCGCCTCGTCTGTTGCCGGCACGTAGATCACGTGGTCGGCGTGCCGGCTGATCTCCTTGTCCCCCTCCGTCGCTACGGCGATTACCTGAGCATCCCGCGCCCGAACCTCCTGGATGTTGCTGATCACCTTGTCATAAGTCGCGCTCTGGGTCGCGATGGCCACCACCGGAATGGTTGGGTCCAGCATGGCGATGGGGCCGTGCTTCAGCTCGCCGGCCGGGTAGCCCTCGGCGTGGATGTAGCTGATTTCCTTGAGCTTCAGCGCACCCTCCAGAGCTGCCGGATACCCGAATCCGCGCCCGAAGAAGAAGAAGGAGCGACAATCGCTGTACGCCCGGGCCAGCTCGGCCGTCTGATCGTCGAGGGTCAAAAGCGATTCTACCTGGCCCGGCAGCCGGCGAATATCCCGGATGATCGAACTGATTTCGGCGTCGCCCAGCGTATTGCGAACCTGAGCCAGGTGCAGTGCCAGTAGATTGAGTAGTACCAGTTGCGCAGTGAACGACTTGGTCGCGACCACGCCGATCTCCGGGCCGACCTGAAGGTACAGCACCGCGTCTGTCCCTCGGGTGATGGAACTGCCCATGACGTTGGTCAGCGCGATGGTCGGGGCACCCGCTGCCTGGGCTAGCCGAAAGCCGGCCAGCGTGTCGGCCGTCTCGCCCGATTGGGTGATGAGGATCACCAGCGTGCGCTCGTCCAGCACCGGCGTCCCATAGCGAAACTCCGACGCGATGGCGACTTCCACGGGCAGCCGTGCCCAGCGCTCGATGGCCAGCTTGCCCACCAGGCCAGCGTAGAATGACGTCCCACAGGCCACGATGTAGGCGCGATCAATCTGGCTGAGGTCGAGATCGTTGAGTTCGGGAAGCGTTACCTGACCGCCGTCCGAGAAACCGCCTGTGGTGAGCCCTGCCGAACCATCCAGCCGGCCACGCAATGTTGCCCGCAACCCCTCGGGCTGTTCGTAAATCTCTTTGAGGACGAAGTGCGGGAAGCCGCCCTTCTCGGCTGCCTCCGCGTCCCAACTGACGTGAAATGCCTCCCGTTCCACCGGCCGACCGTCCAGATCGAAGATCCGGATCCCGTTTCGACGGACTGCGACGACCTCGCCGTCCTCGATGAACAGGGCGTGGCGGGTTTCTCGCAGCATGGCCGGGATGTCTGAGGCCAGGTAGTTCTCACCCTGGCCAATGCCGGCCACCAACGGCGAAAACAGCCGCGCCCCCACCATCAGGTCCGGGTGATCCTGGCTGAGGGCAGCGATGGCGTAGGCCCCATTCACCTGCTGCAAGGCCGTTCGGACTGCTCGTACGAAATCATCCTCGGTGTGACCGGAGTCAGCGTAGGCAGCCTCGATCAGGTGAGCTATCACTTCAGTGTCCGTCTCGGATTGGAAGTGGTGGCCGGCGGCAATCAGCTCATCGCGCAAGGTGGCGTAGTTCTCGATGATGCCGTTGTGCACGACGGCGATGGTACCGGTGCAATCGGTATGTGGGTGGGCGTTGGGCGTGGTGGGTGCGCCGTGGGTGGCCCAGCGCGTGTGCCCGATGCCCAGGTAGCCGGCCGGCGTGTTGCCATTGAAACCGTCAACCAGCCGGGCGAGTTTGCCTTCTGTCTTGTGAATCGCAATGCGGTGTTCTGGGGTCAGCACGGCGATGCCGGCTGAGTCATAGCCCCGATATTCGAGTCGTTTCAACCCGTCTAGCAGAATCGGCGCAGCGAACCGTCCGCCGACGTAGCCAACGATACCACACATGGGTTCCCCTCCTGTTATGATGCGTGGTGCACGGACACGTGATTCGTGATCCGCGATGCGTACTGCTTATGAGCACGCCTGATGCTTCACGTTTCACGCGTGCACTTGCCGTGCATCACACACTGTCGAATTTCAGTTTGATGTGATTGAGAGTTAGGTGCTGATTTCGCCACTGCGCTCCCGGTTGTCCCGACGGTCGCCCGCCGGCTTTGCAGGGCACTTGGTTTGGAGGGGAGAGAAAGGGCCGTGGCTGGCCCTGGAGGCATCCGCCGATCTGATCGATTTTCCCGGTCGAAGCGCAACCGGTTAGCCTCACCTCGCGGCGAGGAACCTCCACCTCGTCAACTGGCGGCCAACGGTGCACCGCCAGCCCAGGCGCTGTCTTCCCCCGTTCAGTGGGTCTGCATCACCTCCTTTTTCAGTTTGAAATAATTATACCACACACGGGACCGAATGCACACCCAGTCGTTGTTAAGAATTCATCAAGAATCGGGTTCACGTGCCCATGATCGCCGAAGGTCTCTGACCGAGGCGAAGCGGGCTCGGTCGGGAGATCTGCGCCGATCACAGATCTGTTGGGCGCAGGTAACGTTCGGTTGCATGGTCCAGGTCTGCATACGCACCGCGATATTCCGGCGGCAGCAGTTCCGCCAGCCGATACATCACCTCGTTGGTGATGTCGTCCAACTGTTCACGTGGGACTTTCCGACCCTCGGCCGCAATTTGGAACGGTTGGCCGACAGCCATCTGCACTTCGGTGCGTCGCAGCCGGCTCAGATTCTGCCAGAATGCCTGGACGCCCCAGATGGCAACGGGCAGGATGGTTGCGTCCGTCCGCACCGCCAGCAGGGCGACTCCACTGCGCCCGGGCTGGAGCCGGCCATCCGGGCTGCGCGTACCTTCCGGGGCCACCAGCAGTGCGCCGCCTCCACGCAGCACCTCGAGAGAACGCCGGATGGCATTCCGATCAATTTCGCCTCGTCGAATTGGGATGACCCCATAGGCGGGGAAGACCCAGCCGACCAATGGTTTCTTGAACAGTTCCACCTTGCCTAGCGGGATGATGGTACGGGGCAGGAAAGCGCTGGCAAGGAGGGGGTCCAGGAAGCTGGCATGGTTGATGGCAACAATGAGAGTCCCCGTTGACGGCGTGTTCTCCTTACCACGGATCTCGAGCTTCAGCACAAGTCGTAGCACGAACCTCAGCAAAAGGTTCGCGAGCCAATGAAACCACGTCATACGCACTCTCGGTATACGCCCTGGTATTCAGCCGGAAGCATCCGTGCAATTCGGATCATGATCTCGTCGGCCGCCTGGCGGCGCTGTTCCCGCCGCGGCCGGCCATTTCCTTCATAGTGAGATAACGTGAACGGTGTACCGAAGGTAACGGTCAGGCGTGGCCGGCGCAGATTTTTCAGAGCATCCAGAAGCTTCTCGGTTCCCGTGATCGCCACCGGCAGCACCGGTGCGCCGGATCGCATGGCCAGATACGCGGCCCCGGATCGGGCCTGCTCCAGCGCGCCGGTGACACTCCGGCGGGCCTCCGGGGCCAGCATGATAACTCCTCCGTGTTGCAAGACTGCCAGCGCCCGCCGGACTACCTGGCGGTCAACCTGATCTCGGTTGACCGGGATCACGCCATAGGCCCGCAATGCCTGGCCGGTGCCCGGCACCGACAGCAGGTCGGCCAGGGTGATGGGTTCAACCGGGTAGGGCATGACGGCAATCATCAGCATCGCATCCACGTGGGCCAGATGGTTGAAGGCCACGATGAGCGGGCCGCCCGGTGGAACATTCTTGCGGCCCCGGATTTCGAGCTCCGTCAGAACTGACAGCGTGAGGCGCAGGAAATAGTGGGCGAAGTAGCGGAATATCAGTCGGGGTCCTGGCATACCGCGTTCAACACCGTGTCGATGACCTCCTCGACGTTCAGGCCATCGGTATTGACGATGACGGCGTCGTTGGCCGGCCTCAGTGGGGCAGTGGCCCGTGAACTGTCTAACCGGTCGCGCCGGCGCATGTCGCGCAGGATCGCGTCGTAGTCGGCTGCCTCGCCGTGTGCCAGGCGTTCCTGGTACCGCCGGCGTGCCCGCTCCTCCGGCGATGCATCCAGATAGATTTTCAGATCGGCGTCGGGCAGAACTACAGTCCCGATGTCGCGCCCCACGACCACGGCCTCACCCCGGCCGGCAATCCGGCGTTGCTGCAAAACCAGTGCTTTGCGTACGCCGGGATACGCCGATACAGCCGATACGTTGGCATCCACTTCGGGCCGGCGCAGGCCCCAGGTGATGTCCTGACCATCGACGAAGACGGTGTACTGCCGGCCGTCGTCATCTGTCGGCGCGGTGATGTCGATGTTGATGGCCTCTGTCAGGGCGGTCACGGCTGTTTCGTCCTCGATGGAAACGTCGCGCTGCAGCGCGATCCAGGTGACGGCGCGGTACATGGCGCCCGTATCCAGGTAGCGGTAGCCCAGACGCTCGGCGACGGCTTTTCCAACGGTGCTTTTGCCGGCCGCCGCCGGCCCGTCGATAGCGATGGTCTGAGGTTTGTCATTCTTCAACAGTACTCGTCCTTGACTATATACATCATGTATGATAAGATTGCAATGTATAGATTGCTGAGAGGTGATACCCTATGACCATGACGCGCACTCAGATCTATTTGACTGAGGAACAGCGCCGGCACCTGGAGATGCTGGCCGAGACGCGCGATACAACGATGTCCAGCGTCATTCGCGAGGCCATCGCTGAGTATGTGGCCCGGCATCTTGTTGAGCATGATCCACTCCTGGATATCATTGGGCTGGGTAACAGCGGTCTCGGTGATGGCTCTGTTCACCACGATCGTGACATCTACAACAAGTGATGCGACGTATTTTCTTTGACACCGGTGCCTACATCGCTCTGACTGACGCCAGTGACCAGCATCACGCTGAGGCCACTAAACTGGCGCGACAGATCGCGGCCAGTCGGTTGCCTCGCATCACGACAAACTATGTCCTGGTGGAAGCCTATACCTGGATACGCCGAAAGCTTGGTCATCACGCTGTCGTTGCGTTTGGCATGAGCATCCATCGAGATGTTGACGCTGGCCGGCTGAAGATCGTGTATGTGGACAATGCACTGGATGAGGCCGGCTGGGCAATCATGGAAAAGTACGATGATCAAGATTTTTCCTTTGTTGACTGCGTGAGTTTCGCCTGGCTACGCCAGAACCCCGAGGTCGAAGTCTTCGCTTTTGACCAACATTTTATCTGGATGGGGTTCACCTCCTTCTCAGGGTAGGGGCGAGGCAGGGCGGAGGGCAGTTCTGTTTGTGAAACAGGTCATCAACCCGCCCTGCCTCGCCCCTACGGCGATACACCTGTCGCTTCCCGAAGTTGTGCCACCTCACGCCGGCTCAGATGTCGCCACTCGCCCGGTGGCAGATTCCCCAATCGGGTTGACCCGATCCGCACGCGAATCAGCCGCTTCACCGGATGCCCGACAGCGTCTGCCATGCGGCGAATCTGTCGCTTGCGGCCCTCGTGCAGAACCATCCGCAGCCAGGTGCCTTTCTCCTCGCGGCGCAACACGTCAACCAGGGCCGGCGCCGTGATGCCGTCCTCCAGACGAACGCCAGTGCGCAGGCGTTCCAGAGCCACCTTCGATGGCCGGCCCGCAACGAGTACGTGGTATTCTTTCTCGTGCTCGAAGCTCGGATGTGTCAGTTGATGGGTGAGTTGACCGTCGTTGGTAAGCAGAACCAGGCCTTCACTGTCTGCATCGAGCCGGCCCACGGGATAGACCCGCGTATCGACATCTACCAGGTCGAGTACCGAAGGCCGGCCCCACGGGTCATCGGCCGTGGTGATGACCCCAGCCGGCTTGTGCAGCACGATGTACGTGTATTCTCCGGCTACGTCGATCCGGCGGCCATCGAAGGTGATGGTGTCGCGTTCCGGATCGACCTTCGTCCCCAGTTCGGTAACAACTTGCCCGTTGACGGCGACACGCCCCTGGCGGATGATCTCCTCACTCTTGCGCCGGGAGGCGACGCCGGCATGGGCCAGGGTTTTCTGCAGACGTTCTTTCATCGCTGGATATTGCGTATTGCGTACTGCGTATTGCGTAGTGAGTGACACCGCCTCGCAGTGTGCGGAATACGCAATACGCAGTACGCAATACTGCGCATCACGCATCCCCATTCAGGGGTGGCAACTCGTCCAGGCTCTCCAGTCCGAAGTGTTGGAGGAAGGCGAACGTGGTGCCGTAGAGGATGGGCCGGCCAACGGTATCCAGCCGGCCCATTTCTTCGATCAGTCCACGCGAGAGGAGGGTGCGCAAAACCCCGTCGCTGTTGACCCCGCGTATGGCATCAATCTCGGGCCGGGTGATGGGCTGGCGATAGGCGATGATGGCCAGCGTTTCCATAGCAGCCTCGGAGAGCTTGCCGGAGAGTTCCAGGCCCAAGAAACGCTCGATGGCCGGCGCTGTTTCGGGGGCTGTCACCATCTGGACCCGACCGTTGACTCGCTGGATGCGCAGCCCGCGGCCGGCGTACGTTTCGCACAGGCGGTCAACTGCATCGCTGATCCGGCTGGCTGAGACGTCCAGCGTGCGCGCCAGGTCGCTCAGCGCCACGGGTTCATCAGCCACGAAAAGCAGGCTCTCGATGAAGCTGGTGATGGATCCGTTCAGAGAAATCACTTGATCAGTCATGATGATAGTGATATAATCGCCGGCTGAAATGCGCGTGCGACCACTTTGGATCGTTGTAGCTTTGCTGACTGTGCCGCCGGTGATTGTGTTCACCGGCTGGCGCGCGCTCCCTCCAGCCAGGATGGCCGGCCAGTGTACCTCGCTCTCACGCATCGTGCCGGACGAAGCCGGCGCTGTAGCGTTCTCAAGAAAAATCCGCTCGGCAATCCTCGATAATCCTGGCGGACCCTTTGAGCTTCACGCGACAGACGTTGAACTGACCTCGTACGTGGCCCTCAACACCCAGGGACGTCAACTCGCGGACCCTGAAATTCACTTCCTCAACGACACGGTTTGTCTCACTGGCCGCCTGATCGGTCTCGGCTTGGTGAGGCCCCGTTTCCGGGTTGAAGTCCACCCCCACGTTGTCGGCGGCGACATCCAGTTTGAGGTTCGGTACTTCATCGTGAACGGGCGTACGTTGCCGGCCTGGTTGCGCCGGCTCGCTCAACGAATCACCAATGAATCGATTCAGGATGCATCCCTGCCTCTGCGGGTAGACGCCGTTCGCGTAGGTAATGGCGAAATTGCAATCTCCGGTCAACGCCTGGCGCCTGGAGATTAGAGATTGGAGACTGGAAGTTGGAGATTGGAGATTCAACCTGCAATCCCCAATCTCCAATCGCTAATCTCTAGTCCCCAATCTCCAATCTCTAATCTCCAATTTCCGTCGTCTCCCTCGGGCGCTTCGGGAATGACGCATGCCGGATGTTCACGCGAATGCGCGTGAGTTCCAACCCCATCCGATCTTCCACAACCTGACGTGCCACAGCCATGATCTCTTCCGTCTTGGCCGGCACGTCGATGTCCGGGCGTGTTTCCACATCCAGTGCCACGTCAACGCCCTTCCCCCGGCCAGAGACTGTGGGCGTGACCCGGATCACATCTGGCAACTGGTCGATGTTGTATGTCAGCCGGCCCTCAATGGACTCAGTGGACATTTCCGCCTCGCCACCTGTTACCTGCTTGATGCGCACTGTCCGTGATGTCATTGGCCGGCGGAGCTCAAACCACAGCAGCACAATATCCACGATGAGCAGTAGCAAGCTGGCCAGGATGATCAACAGCTTGGTGGTCGTGGAGATGCTTCGCAGCCCACTGACCAGGGCTGACAGCACGTCGGCGGCCTGGACCGGGAAGATGACGACGCCTACCAGGAGCAGCAGGAGCGGCACGCTGAATAGCAAGAGCAAAACAATGACGATTCGGTTGAAGACGTTCATGAAGTCTATCCTTCCATGATTGGGGTTGAGCGCAGTCGGCAGTTGGGTGTATTATACAACAGTTGGGTCCTCTCGTCCAGGGCCTGAAACCGGTTTTGGTGTCTCAAAAGCTTAAAATATGCCAGTTGTATACTAGATGTAGGGCAAGAACGCCGCAATGACCACTACATATTGGGGGCTGGCGCATCACCTGGTTTGGTGCGGGCGATGCCCGTACAAACTCAGTCCCGATGCGGCGATGAGGAGGCCAGCCAGTGTTACCAGGCTGATGGCACTCCCCAGCTTGAACGTCAGTGGGTTGTAGACAAACTTGACCAGATGCCGGCCAGGTCCCAGCGCGACGGCCCGAAATAGAACATCCGCCCGCCAGATAGACGCAGGTTGGCCATCGACCGAGGCTTGCCAGCCGGGGTAGTAAGAGTCCAGGAGAACCAGGTAGCCTGGTCGATCCAGTTCGGCCTGAATCTCGACCCGGCCTGGTGCATATTTGAGCCAGAGTGCCGGGGTGGCCGGGGGCAAGGGTGCAGAAGTTGGAGCTTCACTGAAGGTCTTGCTTTTTCCCCCCGGCTCCCCGGCTCCCTGGCTCCCCGGCTCAGCAGATCCGCCGGCCAGCAGCACCTCCGCACGTGGATCGAAGTCGGCGCTGTCGATGATGGACAAAGCAGCTTCATCGTCGGACACCAAGCGCGCACCGTGCACCACAAAGGCTCGCGGCAGGGCGTCCAGATTCTCGTAGATTGCGACATCGGGATCGCGGTATACCAGTTGGTGGTGCCCCAACCCCAGCAACTCAGCCAGAGTATGTCGTTGATTCTGCCACACCAGAGCGATCTCTTCGATGTGGATCAGGCCGGCCGGCCTCTTCAGGATGACCTGTACCCTGGTCACCCGCATGGGCTGGGCGAGGGGGTAGCGTGCTCGATAGGCGTGGCCGGGATGGTCCTCGGGCGGGAAGCCGGAGCGGGCCGGCCACGTCCGTGCCACCGGAGGCTGCTTATGCGCGACATACTCCAGCACATCCGGGCGGTCGTAGGCCCACTCGGCCGTCTCCTGGCCGGCGCGCACCGGCAGCACGACTGTCGATCCTGTGTTGCTCGTCAGCACGATGTCTGCTACCAGTTCGCCCTGCGGCCAGTCCGCCGATTGGGAGGTGAATGAGACGAGTTCCACGCCCTCGGCGCGCGTCGGTGGGATATCGATCGTTTTGCCGACCGGGTCTGGCATGAATGGGTCATGCAGATCGTAGCGTTCCGTTTCGGGATCGACGGGTAGCAACTGCGGGATCACGAAGTAGCGGGCGTTCAGCAGGTTCAACCGGCCAGGTGTCAGGAGGGCCAGGTAGCGGGCGTGGCGGGCGGGCGTTAAAGGAAAGTAGCCGTTGGCGCTGGGGATACCATGCAGCAGGCTGATGTTTGGGTATAGCGATGCTCGCATCACGCTCAGAGCCGGCACGATGGCCTGGTGGGTGAGGACCCGGTAGGTGCGTGTGTCTTCGGGGAAGAAGTTGAGGGAGGCCGGCTGCCTGTAAAATGTCTCGACCGGCATCAGGTCGTTGTAGGTCAGGCGGTACACAGCACCGAAGGCGTACAGATCGACGAGGGTCAGGCCAATGGCAGCCCAGGCGAAGGTGCGGTGTCCGATCTGCTGCTGCCGGGCAAGGACCAGCAGGCCGGCGGTCAAGACGAGGATCGTGGCTGGCAGAACCCACCGCAGTGCCAGCAGGGTGTCCAGGGATGCCGCCCGGATTGCGATGGCGCCGGCAACCACAGTGCTGGCGATGAGCGCTTCGTCGCGAGCGTACATGCTGAAAGCAGCCTTTTCTCCCCTGCGCCCCTGCCCCCCCGCTCCCCTGCTCACGTGGGGGAGAGGGCCAGCCGCAGACCTCCGAGGTCTTCCTGTTGAGTAACGGGCTAGCAAAGCGTCCAGTCCACGGCCGGCGAGCAGGGCAATCGCGAGCGTAAAGGGGTACAGGAAGCGGGCCGGCACGCGGAACAGGTTCAGCACCGGCACCCGGGCCAGCGGGGCGTAGAGCGGCGTGTAGTCGCCGAAGGCCAGCACCAGAGCCACGCCGGCTAACCCCACCAGAAACGCCGTCAGGCGGTCCCGTCGCAGAACGAGCGCCGTGGCGGCCATGATGAGCGGGAGTATGCCGAGGTAGGCGGCCAACTCCACGGAGATGTTCGGGTAGGGATTCCCGAGGATGAAGGGGACGACCAGGGTTGCCAGCAACGCCGGGTGCCACGAAAATGACGCGAAGAAGTCCGTGGGCAGACCGCCGGCCCGAACGGACTGCTGGACCAGCTCCCACGTGGGCAACACCTGCACTGCTGCCACCGCAAGCCCCACGGCGACAGAAACGGCGATCGGTGCAAAAGTGCGGGCAGCACGTGTTATCGGGCGGCGGGGACCGGTGGCTGGCCAGATGGCGCGGAAGAGCCCGAAAGCCAGCACAACCAGGGTAGACATCAGCCAGATTTGGGGGTGGCCGGCCAGGAACTGCAAACCAATGGCCAGGCCGAGGACAATCACTGGCGTTGCGGGCCCACTTCCGGGTTTTCGTGCGACTCCCAACGCCTTCTCGATGATCGCGAGTTCGATTGGCAGCCAGGGGGCGGCTCCCATGATGTTCAGGTGGTTGAAGTGACCGACAAAGAAGCCACTGTACGCGAAGGTCAGTGCAGCCAGGACGGCCGCAGCCGGCCTGAGGCGCAACACGCGCGCCAGCACGTACATCGCCACGCCGGCCAGGCTCAGTGCAAGCAGAATCGAGTAGTTTAGCGCGACATCAATCGGGAGGAAGCGGTAGAGCAGCAGGTTGAGTGGGTAGAACATGCCTGTCTGCCCCTCGGCTAGCAGGGGGAAGCCGGCCAACACATTCGGCGTCCACAATGGCAGATGTCCGGCGCGCAGAGCGGCGGCGTAAACAGCCCGTTGCGGGTAATACAATCGGAAGATGTCGCCAACGTAGAACACACCTCGTCGGATGGCAGCCAGCGGATAGAAGAGGGCCGGCAGGATGGCGAGGGCGAGGCTGGCAAAGAGATCGCTCCGGCGCGTGAACCAGATATTCTTCATCGGGCGAATTATACCAGGTGCGCCTGGAATGTGCGAAACTGGATTCTCCTCTGTTGCTCCGGCCCTTCTGCTCCCTCGCTCAAACTGGCGGTCCTTTGGGCTTGCCTTCGTTGAATGGGCGTGTTATAATGCCCGCAGTTTACCGGGTCCAAATGTGCACTGTCAACAGGAGGATATTATGGACGAAGATGTCGGCGCCCAGAAAGATGATCAGGAAGTAATGGAACCCGGCGCGCCCGGTTTGGAAGAGGTGCCAGAACCGGGGACAGCGGCCCGTGAGGAACCAACGGATATTGCCGAAGAAGCCATGCACGCAGCGGCTGAGGGGATCGAACAGGTCCGCGAGGCGGCCTCTGAAGTCGGTGCTGAAGCGGAAGCGGCTCAGGCGCAGGTCGAGGCAGCCGGCGAGGGAATGTCGGATCTTGTCGATGAAACTCGCGCGGCGGGTGCGGAATTGGGTGAGGACCTGGAGCGTGCTGCTGTTGCGGCCCACGCGGGCGTAGCCGGCGCTACACGCGAGGTGAGCGGCGTGGCGGCCGAAATACGGGAAACGGCCGACGATGTCGTAAGGGCTACACGAGAACGCATTGCAGTTGCAGAGGAGAGGTCAATGGCCCCTGAGTACCATGGAATCAGTTTTAGCGATGGTTTCCGCTTCGGGTGCGGATTCACCGTGGCCGGCTGTCTGTTCTGGCTTATTCTGTCAATCATTCTGGCGGCGATACCGCTGGCGCTTTCAGCGCTGAACGTGATCGGATTGCCCGGACGCTAGCGGGGCCGTGCCGGCAACTGGAGCCGGTGTGGTTCCCGCCCAGGCGCGTTTTTGAGCGCCGAAAGTCTCCCGACCGAGGCGAAATGGGCTCGGTCAGGAAAAGAATCCCTGATAGGGTGGGAAAAAACTGTTGGCGCGGATAATTCTTGGGTTGACCGGGTAGCAGGCCAATCGCATTGGCCGTCGCCAGCCAGATCCGCCCAACGCGGTTGGGCTGCTACCCTTATGCTTGGGTCAACGGGGTAGCAGGCCAATCGCATTAGCCGTCGCTGGCTAACTCGCGCTTACAAAATCCTTGAAGACCGGGTCTACTCAATCTGGTCCCTGGCACAGTATAGCTCGCCGGCCACGCACACGATAGACGTACGTTTTCCCGTCTACCTGCAGGGTCACTTCGTGGCCCACTACCATGGCCGGGCGCACCACGCCCTTCTCCGGTCCGACCGGGCAACCCAGGTTGTCCAGCGGGAACGTGTCCGTCACCCAGTTCAGGACTTCTACGTCCTCGATGGGGACACCAACGTGTCTGGCCAGCGCGTCGCGCGCCACGGTGATAGCTTTCGGAACCTGAGGTGATCCAGGCGAGGCTTGTGCTGGCTGAAGTGAAACTGTTGCCGGCGGCATGCCTGACGGCTTCTGCGCTGGGACCGCAGTGCAGGCCGCCGCCAGGGCTACAGGGATCAGCAACGAGAGGGCCATCTTCCATTTCTCCATGGGCGTTCTCCATTCGTGTTCTTCTCATTCCAACAACGCCGGACGGCGCGGGTATGTTCCGTTGCGGCATGGGGGATTGACATGCCGGCCATTCTCTGTTACAATTGCAATGGCTTTTGCAGAGTGTTGTCAGATGATGAAGTGAGCACATCCGCTTCACCCTGCTCTAGCCGCCGTGCATTGTGCCCCCCTGCAACGCACGCCAAAACCATTTCTCGCATTAGGGTAAAAGGCGCACTTCGCTCCGGCTGGATCTGGCGATCCAGCCGCTTGGCGACGGATTTGACAACCCGTCGCGAGCAGTAAGTGTCACTTTTGCCGCGATGCCATTTCTCACAGTCGGAGCGGAGCTCGCCCCGTGATCCAGGCTGGAAATCGGCTGTGACCACAAGGCGGTTTTCTTCAGCCCAGTTTTCGGGAGACCTTCGCAAATCTTTCATTTCCTTGTTTGTCTCGTATCTCAGATGCACCTCGAGGGCGCTTTCGGTACGCTCATTCCTGCGTTACCTCATGAACTTGCGGCGTAGCTACTCACCCTCCCGCAGGTTTGGAGCCTTTCTGGCCGAGAATCGCTGCTTCAAGGCTGTTTCTCGGGTGCAAAACCATTGCGCATCGCAACCTGCGGGAGGGTGGCTGAGTAGTAACCTTGCGGCAAACAATCGGGAGCAGAGAACAGGGGCCAGCGCCCGGATACCAGCTCTCTACTTCCGGGAGAATCCTGAGACCAGGGGAGGTGATCCATGATCTGATCGTGCACCACCGATCAAACCGATTGGAAGCAATGATGCTCAAGTCTTGGGAGGAGACATAATGATGAATAACCAACGCATCTCGTTGAGAATCCTGATAGCTATTCTGATTGTAGCGACCCTCGTCATGCTGGCCGCACTGCCACTGGGAATTGGACAGGCCCAACCCACGAGGCCCGATGCTCCATCGATGGCAGTGAGTACCCGCAGCGACGTGGCGCTGGCCAAGATCCACCCCAAACTGAAGGCCCGGCTCAGTGCCCTGTCGGCTGAGAAAAGGGCGCGGTCCGCGACCGAAGTGGAGATTCTGGCCCGAGTCAAGGCCGGCACCGATGTGAGTCAGTACATGACCTGGTCCCTGACCCGGCCCTTTGTGGACCCCTTCGGGCGGCAGGCCGTCATCGGGGCGATCAAGGCCACCAACGTGTTGAAGTTGGCCTCACTACCCGAGGTCTCTGCCATTCAGCCTCTGGAATCCGTGGTGGAGCCGCCCCAGCTGCCAGATCCGGACGTGGCGGCCGGCGGAGCGGCTATCCAGCAGCGTAAAGCCGCGTTCAGGGCGGCCCTCAAGGAAGGACCACAGCCCACAGGTTGGTGGGACGTGGGGCCTGGCCACCACTCCTCGGACGCCTGGGCCAACGGTTTCACCGGCCAGGGGGTCAAGGTCATGGTCAACGACTCCAGTACCGACTTTGCTCACCCGGACCTCCAGGGCACCTGGGCAGTCGTCACCGACCCGGACTCGCCCTACTTCGGTTGGCCGGAGATGTTCGACAGCTTCTCCATGTACCTGTACGTGTTGGATAACTTCCTGGGCACCACCTTCATCGCGGATGGCATGGGTGACTACGCCGACACCAGCACCGTGTGTATGGCCGACGAGCCGTGCGTCTACCAACCCATTGACGCCACCGAGGTCCACACCTACACTCTGCCGGCCTCCAGCGTGAGCGGCGAGTACCACATTGGCTCCCACCCCGACAAGGCCCTGGCCGACATGGTCAACGGCAATTGGGACGGCGCAGCCGACGGCGAAGAACGGGTGGCGGTGCTGGTGGTGGATGAGAACGAAGCCGGCGTATACGACACGGTGTACGTGGACCTGAACGGCAACTTCGATTTCACCGACGACAAGCCCGTCACCAAAGACGACCCCATCTCCTGGGCCGACGTCTGGGACGCTTTCACCGTGGATCCCGACACCGGAGAGCCGGGCGTGCCTGGTTCTGACGGCTACGCCGATGTCTCCGGTGGTCTGGTCTACTTCATCGCTGACGGCGAGAACCCCATCCCCGCGTCGGACTGGATGTGGGGTAGTCTGGCCCCGGCACCCGACAACGGCAGCCTGGTGGCTTTCGTCGTGCAGGACTACACCGAACCAGCCGGCGATCACGGCCAACTCACAGCTTCGGCCGTGGCCGGGCAGGGCGTGGTGGACGGTGGCGCACCACCCTGGAAGCCGGCCGGCGACGGCACGTCCTTCACAGGCATGGTGCAGGCGGCCGGCAAGGACGTGAAGTTGACGGTCAACGGCAACTTCTACGTGTCCCCCTTCACCGAGGACGGCTTCCTGTTCGCCGCTTTGGGCTACGACGGTGAGGCCGGAACGGATGACGACATCCAGATCATCAGCAACAGTTGGGGGTCCTCTGGCGTGGTAAACAGTGGCTGGGACGAGGAGTCACGCTTGATTGACGGTATCGCCCGCCTGTTTAACCCCCAGTTGAGCGTGGTGGTGGCCACGGGTAACGGTGCTGCTGGCTATGGCACAGTGACCGAACCCAACGGTCCCAACATCGTTGGCGTGGGGGCCTCCACCCAGTACGGCAGCACAGGTACTTTCGACTCGATCACCAGTACCGAGCAGATCAATTGGGGCGACGTGATGAGTTGGTCCAACCGAGGGCCAGGGGCTCGGGGTGATAACAGTGTCAGTGTCACGGCCAACGGGGCATGGGGGGCCGGCGATCTGTCCCTCAATGAGGTTGGGGATGGCTGGACGGCCTGGGAGAGCTGGGGCGGCACCAGCCGGGCATGCCCGATTGCAGCCGGCAACCTGGCTTTGGTCTACCAGGCCTACAAGGACGCCCATGGAGATTGGCCGGACTACACCACCGCTCGTGCTATCCTGATGGCCGGTGCGGATAACCAGGACTACGATCCCTTTGTCCAGGGGGCCGGCTCTGTTAACGCGGACCGGGCCACGGCCATTGCGGCCGGCCTGGGCGGTGTCTACACCACCCCCGAGAGCTGGACCGCCGGCGATTATCGGGGCACTGAGTACACCGGCTTCGCCAACATTCTCCACCCCGGAGAGAGCAGCACTAAGACGTTCACGATCTCCAACGTGGCGTCCAACGCCGCAGAGGTCACGCTGTCCACCGATCGCCTGGTCAAGATCGGTGAGTACACCTTCGACTTCACATCGAAGGACCAATCGCTGGAAGACGGGGCCTTCACCAAGCCCGATTACATCTTCTGGATCACCGACCAGATCCCCCAGGGAACTGACCTGATGGAAGTCAAGGTCGTCTTCCCGTGGAGCGAGTGGGATCCTAGCTACACGTATGACGTCCAGCACCGCTGGCGCGTCCACGTGCAAGACTGGATGGACGTGAACGGTGATGGCAACCTGTGGGAGGACCTCAACGGCGACGGTGTGGTCAACGAGGACGAGATTGACCCGGGTGAGTACATCCGCTTCACCTACGGCTACAACACTGGCGATGCCCTGCAGGCGCGGGTCAAGCGGCCCCTGGAACGGATGCATGACGGCATCTTCATCTCCCTGCGGCACCGCAACCGGTCCGAGGATATCCCCGTCACGCACTTGAAGTTCCAGGTTAACTTCTATCAGCACAGCGCGTGGGACTGGCTCACCCTGAGCGACGAAGGCTTGACGGTGCCGGCTGAGGGCACAGCCACCTTCGACGCCACGGTAGACGTGCCGGCCAACGCCCCCATCGGCCTGTACAACGGCTCGATCGTCGTTGGGCAACCGGACGGGACAGAGTCGGTCATCCCCGTCGTGGTCAACGTGGCAGCCAGCAGCACCGACTTCCACTTTGGCACGGCCCTGGGCGCGCCACCGGCCGACACACCCTACGACAACAGCAGCGTCTTCGGCTACTTCGATTGGGCGTGGCGCGCCGAGTCTGGCGACTGGCGCTTCTTCTTCACCGATCTGCCGGATGATACACCTGATGGGACCATGCTTCTGGTAGACACCGAGTGGATGAACCCCGAGACGGACATCGACACCATAGTGATGGGCCCCACCGAGGACTGTGCCAGCAACGGTGTGGGGTGCAGCTCCCCGTTCAGCAGTTTCCCTGGCGATCCGGACTACTACGGCCCGTACACCCTGGACGTGCTGGACGGCAGCAGTGCCAACACGTATATGGGCAGCGGTAAGTGGCGCTGGGAGACCAACACCGGCGGGCCACGGGAGATTGTGGCTGTCGATGCCCGGCCAGGGCTGAACGCAATTGCCCTGCACAACATCCTCTATGCCGGCCAGGATACGGCCGAGAGCTTCACCGGCACGGTCGGCACCATCCGCGTCGCGCCGCGCCCCATCTCCATCACTACCGAGACCGATAGCGGCAGCGTCCAGGTGTCGGTGCAGTCCTCTCTGGCGTTTGAGGACCTGGCGGCGGAGGGCTGGGGCCTCGGTGCACCGGAGGCGTTCACCGACCAGGTGGTCAACCAGGATGATCCAAATGACCCGACCACGGCCAGCTACACCCGCACGGTGACCATCAACCATGCGGCCCTGCTGGACGTGTCCACAGGCAACTCGTCGGGCAATGACATAGATCTCTACGTCTACGATCCCGACGGCAACCTGGCTGGCGCTTCCACCACGCCGACTGCCGACGAGCAGGTGTCCGTCCAGTTCCCGCAGGATGGTGAGTGGACCATCGCCGTCCACGGCTGGTCGGTGCCGGCCGGCACAGCCACCTTCGATCTGACGATCAACGCGGTGCAGGGCCGTGACCTGACGGTGACCGGTCTCCCCGGAGGCCCCTTCGAGCCCGACCAGGAGATCACCTTCACCCTGAACTACAACCGCGCCATGAACCCTGGCGAGTCATGGCAGGGCCTGCTGACCATTGGCCCGGGCATCGCCCCTGGCGTGGTCCAGGTGCCGGTGACGATCAATCGGGTCGCCCCACCACCACCTGCCGGCAGGTACAGTCTGGCAGCCCGCACATTCGTGGACTTCCGCTGTGACACGTACTTCATCAGCGGCGCGGACCGGGCCCTGGCTGACGTTCCTGTCACCGTGACGTTCTCTAACGGGGCTACGATCACGCACAACACGTCGGCTACTGGCCTGGCCCTCTTCTCCGGCTTCGACGTCGAGGGTCCCTTGACGGTCAGCGTCGAGCTACCGGAAGAGTACTACGGTCGGACGGTGGGTACCTGTCCATATAGCGGCACGAGTCTGACCCTGACGGCTGGTGACTTTGGGTCCTTCCGAACCAAGTTCGTCATCTTCGGGGCAGACGTGACAGGCGAGCACGCCGGCCCGTAGCCATCTGAGCAAGGAGGCAGAGGCGTAAGAACCCGACAGACCCTAAAGGTTTTCGAAACCTTTAGGGTCTGTTGGCAACGGTTAATTGTCAATTGTCAATTGTCAATTGACAATTAACAATTGACAATTGACAATTATCCAAGGAGTTGCCATGACAACCCGACCCTTCGACAAGCTCAAGACGCTGGTCCGTCGGTCCCTGGTTTTGGGGCTGTTCTGCGTGTTCCTGGTCCCCCTGGTGATCGGTCCCGCGCCGGCCTACGCCGGCCCGGAAGGCACAGCAGGTCGGCCACAGCGTGTTCCGCCCCTCCCCGACGGCGCGACCATCCAGCGCCGGCCACTGGGGGTGACGGTGCTGGAGGATGACAGCCCCCGCTACGTTTTCCTGAAAATGCGGGGGGCGCCGCTGGCCCGGCTCTACGCGGAGCGGAAAGGGGCTGACGCCACCCTCATGAGCGCCCAGTTGCAGCGCGGCTACGTGCAGCGATTGGAGCTGGCGCAGCAACCGGTGGTGGCCGGCGCCAGGGCGCTGGGCGTGCCGGTTGTCAGCACCTACCAGAAGGTTCTGAACGGGGTGCAGGTGAAGGCTCGTCCGTCGCAGTTTGATGCGCTGTTGGCTCTGCCAGGGGTCGAGTCCATCCATCCGGTGGCGCTCATGAAACCGCTACTTGGGGACAGCGTCCCGCATGTCGGCGCACAGCGGGTCATCGATGAGCTGGGAATCGACGGGTCGGGGGTTGACGTTGGCATCATCGACACCGGTATCGACTACATCCACGCCGATTTCGGTGGTCCGGGAACGCAGGCGGCCTACGATGCCAACGACAATACAACGATCACGGATACGTACGAGGGGGCGCGCCTCTTCCCGACGGAAAAAGTGGTCGGGGGTTGGGATTTTGTGGGTGAGCTGTACGATGCCAGTTGCAGCGCCGACGATGAGGGGGCCGGCCGGTGTACTGCCACACCCCACCCCGATCCAGACCCTATCGACGACGGGTTCCACGGGACCCACGTGGCGGGCATCGTCGCCGGGCTGGGCACCGAGAAGGTTTCGCATGGCGTTGCCCCTGGTGCGCGGCTGTGGGCTTTGAAGGTCTTCGGTGCCCAGGGAAGTACCAACATGGTGCCCGATGCCCTCGAATGGGCCGTTGATCCCAACAACGACGGCGACATCAGCGATGCATTGGACGTGGTGAACATGTCCCTCGGGTCCCCATTCTCTGGCGGTGGCGCGAGCGAGGCCCATGTTATGGCGATTGAGAATGCCATCGCCGCCGGCATGATTGTGGTGGCCAGCGCCGGCAATTCCGGAGATGTTCCGTTGATCACCGGATCGCCGGCATCGATCCCGCCGGTCATCAGCGTTGCCAGTTCGTACGCACCGGGGGAGGTTCGCCACGCACTTGAGGTCACAACACCGGAGGCCATTGCCGGCATGTACGAAATGGAGACCGGCCGCTTTGGGCCGGGCCTGGACGAGACGGGTCCAATCTCAGGCGATGTTGTCTACGCCGATCCGGCAGATGGCTGTGAGAGCCTGACCAATGGGACAGAGATCGCCGGCAAGATCGCGCTGATCGATCGGGGTACGTGCACCTTTGTGACCAAGGTGCGGCATGCCCAAACGGCGGGTGCGGTTGCTGTCATCGTAGCCAACAACGTGGCCGGCCCACCCATTGGGATGGCTGACGATGGCACCGGTTCGGACATCACGATTCCGTCGGTGATGATTTCTCGGGCTGATGGTGATCTGATCAAAGGCGATCTGCCGGGCGTCAGTGTCACCCTGGCGACGGACATCACGATTCCACGGCCGGACCTGACAGATCGGATTTCCAGTTTCAGCAGCCGGGGGCCGGGCTGGGGGCGCTCTACCGGTGACATTCTGGTGGCCAGTTCTCCGACAATCTTCAAGCCCGAGATCACCGCGCCAGGGTCCAACATCGTTTCGGCGTTTGCTGGCACGGGCACGGAGGGCATATCGCTCTCCGGCACATCGATGTCCGCGCCCCACGTCGCCGGCGTGGCGGTGCTCATCAAGCAGGCCCATCCCGACTGGACGCCGGAACAGGTCAAGTCGGCGCTCGTTGGTGCCGCGTACTCGCCGATCTATGTGGACGGCAACCCGGAGTTCGGCGGCGGCGGGACCGTGGCGCCGGCCACGCGCATGGGGGCCGGCCTGGTGGACGCCTTCGCCGCCATCAACACCGACGTGTTTGTGCTGGCTGACCCACCCGCCGGGTCAGGACAACGCCCGGGAGTCGCGGTAGACTTCGGCTTCCAGGCCCTGCCGGAGCCGGTGCGCCTGCGACGCAGCGTCACCATCCAGAATACCGGTGATGCGGATGTGACTTACAACGTCGCTTTCCAGTTCCAGGACGCCGATGACGCGGACGCCGGCGTCACCATCAGCCCCTCCCGCGACACGGTGACGGTGCCGGCCGGCGGCTCCGCCTCGCTCCAGGTCACAGCCGACATCAACCCACAGGCCCTCAAGGATTGGCCGCTCAGCGGTCGCTCCATGGGCGACGGCGACGCGCTGCGCGACATCGAGTACAGCGGCTGGCTGACGTTCACGCCGGCCAAGGGGACCGGTGCTCTGTCCGTTCCGGTCTACCTCCTGGCCCGCAAGTCGGCCGACATCGCAGCTCAGCCGGCAAGCGTGACGCTGGACGAGTTTGGCCCTGAGCACGGCACCACGCTGAATCTGGTGAACGGGTCGGGGGTGCCCGGTACCGCTGAGGTGTTCACCCTGGCCGGCCTGGACCCGAACGAGGATGGGACGACCGATGCAGCCGATGTGCGAGCGGTGGGTGTACGCAATACGCGGATTGAGGGGCTCGGCAATCTTCTGGAGTTTGCCCTGGCGACTCATGCCCCACGGATACACCCGGTGCAGATGGAGGCCGACATTTATATCGATGTGAACCAGGATCGCAAAGCCGACTATATCCTCTTCAATGCCGACTTGGGTCTTCTGACCACGGGTCGCAGGTCGGGTGTCAACGTGACTGCACTGTTCGATCAGGCTAACGGCACGCTCTCGCTGGAGTTCTACGCTGACACCGATCTGTTGACCACGAACCTGGTCTTGCCGGTCCTCGCTGAAGACATGGGCCTGGGTGACGGCAACCTGACCTTTGACTACTGGATCGCGGTGTTCGATGCGCTTGAAGAGACATTGGTGGATGTGGTGCCGGAGGGTGCGTTCGAGACGCCGGCCCGTTTCACCTTTGACGGCGCGAATCCTCTCTACATGGTTGACCGGGCATCTGTCGATGTGGTCAACACCCAGGCGATTGATTTCTTCGCTGATTCCTTTGGTGCACTTGCCCGGCCTTCTGCGGCCGGGCTGATGCTCCTGTATAGCAGCAGCCCCACCAACGTGGCGGTGAATCTGGTCGAGGTCGATTTTGACTACGAGGTTAAGGATCTCGCCATCGAGGCGGATCGAGCGGCTACCGGATTCGTCAATAGCCAGGATGTGACCGGTGCCTCGCTGGGCGGCTCCCGGCTATGGACCGGCATCACCACGGACAGGACGCGCTGGTATGGTGTGACCCAGTTCGATCTGGCTTCCGAAGTGCCCGGCAACGCTCACGTCGTGGAGGCGGAGCTGGACCTGAGAGGTCAGGAGACAAGGTACCTGACCCCGGACGCCAATGCGAAGTGGATGGTTGACGTCCTGGACGAAAGTGTTGACAGTACCTGGCCGGATGTGAAGTTCTACGTGATCCACCGCGCCGGCGTCGATGCGACGCTCGGTCCCACGCTCAGCGAAGAGGATCTTGGCAAGGGGAGTGTGAATGTCTTTCGGTTTGGTCGGGACCAGACATCGTTGCTGGAGCAGCGGGTTGCAACGACCGGGCGTGTCTCCTTCCGCACCAACATGGTACTGGATCGATTGTCGCAGTTTGTCGGTCGGCATCTGTTCGCCTGGGATGGCGGCGGTGGTCTCCGCATCCCCGGTGAGCAGCCGCCTGTTCTTCGCATCACGTACGTGGCCGCCCGTTGAGGATTCAAAAGGTGCCGGTCACTTCAGGCAAGTGACCGGCACCTGGACCTGCAACCTTTAAGTCGGCTTAGGCGCAATACAGTTCAGTTAGGCGACGTCGGTCGAGTAGCGGAGCGTATCGAGACCAGCGGGGTTGCGGGAAGACCGGTGCTGCTAAGCCGCTCCTTGGTCTCGATACGCTTCGCTACTCGACCGACGCTCCCTGCCGTTAACTGAACCGTATTGGGCTTAGGCGTCGTAGTACAGCGTGAACTCGTGAGGGTGCGGTCGCATCCGCACGGGGTCCACTTCGTTCTCGCGCTTGTAGGCGATGTAGGTCTCGAGCACGTCGGGGGTGAACACATCGCCCTTGAGCAGGAATTCGTGGTCGGCTTCCAGGACATCCAGGACTTCGCCGAGTGAACCGGGTACTTGCTCAATGAGGGCCAGTTCTTCGGGGGGTAGCTCGTACAGGTCCTTGTCCATGGGCTCGCCGGGATCGATGCGGTTCTGAATCCCGTCTAGGCCGGCCATGAGCAGCGCGGCGAAGCAGAGATAGGGGTTGCAACTGGGATCCGGGGCGCGAAACTCGACGCGCTTGGCCTTCGGGCTGGCCGAATAGACCGGGATGCGGCAGATGGCCGAACGGTTGCGCTGGGAGTAGGCCAGGTTCACGGGCGCTTCGAAGCCCGGTACCAGCCGGCGGTATGAGTTCGTGGTCGGCGCAGCCAGGCCCAGCAGTGCCGGCGCGTGCTTCAGCAAACCGCCGATGTAGTACTTGGCGGTCTCCGAGATTTGGGCGTAGCCGGCCTCGTCGAAGAAGACATTGGTGTCCCCCTTCCACAAGCTCTGATGGACGTGCATCCCGCTGCCGTTGTCCTGGAACAGCGGTTTGGGCATGAAGGTGGCTGTCAGGCCGTTCTGCCGCGCCACGTTCTTGACAATGTACTTGTAGATCATCAGGCTGTCCCCCATGCGGGTCAGCGGGGCGAACCGGACATCAATTTCGGCCTGGCCGGCGGTTGCAACCTCGTGGTGATGGACCTCTACGTCAACGCCGGCTGCTTCCAGCGCCAGCACGATCTTGCTGCGCACGTCCTGCAGCGTGTCGGCCGGTGGTACCGGGAAATAGCCTCGCTTAGGGAGAATCTGCCCGCCGAAGTTCGGATTTAGTTCTTTGCCACTGTTCCACCAACCCTCGCGACTGTCCACAAAATAGAAGGACGAGTTACTACTGCCGCCGTAGCGCACATCGTTGAACAGGAAGAACTCGGCTTCCGGTCCCCAAAAGCTCAGGTCGGCGATGCCGGTCTGCTTCAGATACGCTTCTGCCTTCTTCGCCACGTAGCGCGGGTCGCGCGTGTAGGGTTGGCGGGTCAGGGGATCGTGGATGTCGCAGATGATGGCTAATGTTGGGATTTCGAGGAACGGGTCCGGGAAAGCCGATTCCGGGTCGGGGATCAGAATCATGTCGGACTCATGGATTTCCTGAAAGCCGCGAATGGACGAGCCATCAAACCCGATGCCTTCTTCGAAGAGGTCTTCGGTTAGCTCTCGCGCGGGCAGACTGAAGTGGTGCCACACGCCAAATGGATCGGTGAACCTGAGGTCCACCATCTTTACCTCTGTCCCCATCTTCACGACATCTGCTGCTGTCTTTGGCATTGAAATTGAACCTCCTCTTCTTGCATGTATTGTGATGTTTCTTGTCAAAACGACCAAAGCCGCCGCTGCGAATCCTCCGGATTGGCTCTCAGAGCCTTCCGGACAATTCGCAGAGGCGGCTCCCCTGCCACCTCCCGAAAGTGGGCGTGACATCCCACCCCCATCGGTCGGATCGGCTCTGAGTGTAGCACCATAGCCTTGAAATGTCAAGGCGCGCGCTGCCACGCTATGTGAGTTCCCCTGGTTCTTACTATCCTGTCTGTTTGAGGGTTGCGCCTCCCTCCTTTCGATTATGCGTCGTAGTACATCACGAATTCGTACGGGTGCGGGCGCAGGCGCAGGGGATCGACTTCATTGGTGATCTTCCAGTCAATCCATGTTTCGATCAGATCCTCTGTGAAGACGCCCCCCCGCAGCAGGAAGTCGTGATCCTCTTTGAGGTGTTCGAGTACCGCTTCGAGCGATCCAGGCACCTGGGGCACGTCGGGTGCATTCTCTTCGTACAGGTCCATGTCCATGGGCATGCCTGGATCGATCTTGTTGATGATGCCGTCAATCCCGGCCATGAGCATGGCGGCGAAAGCCAGATAGGGGTTGCAACTCGGGTCTGGACTGCGGTACTCGAGCCGCTTGGCCTTCGGCTCCGCGCTGTAGGCCGGGATGCGGATGCAGGCCGAGCGGTTGCGCATGCTGTAGGCCATCATCACCGGGGCTTCATAGCCAGGCACCAGCCGCTTGTAGCTGTTGGTGGTGGGTGCTACCAGTGCCAGCAGGGCCGGCGTATGTTTGATCAGCCCCCCGATGTAGTGCAACGCCAGTTCACTCAGGCCGGCGTAGCCGTTCTCGTTGTAGAACAGTGGAATGCCATCCTTCCACAAGCTCTGATGGCAGTGCATCCCGTTGCCATTGTCGCCGTACATTGGCTTGGGCATGAAGGTGATGGTCTTGCCGTGGGCCACGGCGACGTTCTTCAGGATGTACTTGTAGAGTTGCAGAGAGTCGCCGGCTTGTAGCATGGGCATGTATTTCAGGTCAATTTCCTGCTGGCCAGCGGTGGCCACCTCGCCGTGGTGGACTTCCACGTCGAGGCCGGCGGCGACCATGCGCAGGATGGCCTCGCTCCGAAAGTCCTGCATCGCGTCCACCGGCGGCACGCGGAAGTAGCCGCGTTTCGCTTCGGGCCGATAGCCCAGGTTGGGCCCATAGCGCGCATCGTGCCCACGTCCCATCTCCCAGGCTGCCATGTCGCTCTCGATCTCGACATAACTGCCCTGGGTTCGATAATCAAAGCGGATGCCGTCAAAGACGAAGAACTCGGCCTCGGGTCCCCAGTAACTGACGTCGGCAATGCCGGACTCCCGCAGATACCGCTCGGCCTTGCGGGCCACATAGCGGGTATCCTTGGTGTAGGGCTCGTGGGTGATGGGGTCGTAGATGTCGCACACCACGCTAAGCGTCGGGAGCTGGGTGATGGGATCTACGATGGCCGTCGTCGGATCCGGCATCAGGATCATGTCGGATTCGTGGATGTCCTGAAAGGCACGAATGCTGGAGCCGTCGAAGCCCAGGCCCTCCTCGAAGACGTCCAGCGTGAGCTGGTGAATGGGCATGCTGAAGTGGTGCCAGCGTCCCAACAGGTCGCTGAACTTGTAGTCTACGACCATGAGGTTGCGCTGGTGCGCATATTCGATGACGTCTTCGGGTGTCTGGCAGCGCTCGATGTCGGGCGTGATGGTAGGCCGCTTGCCATCCCGACGCAGCCACCTGCCTCGGCCGTCGCTATACGTCAGTTCGGCGATTTCGTCGATGGATCGCAGTGTTGGCGTACTTAGCGCCATGGCAACTCCTTTCTCCAATCTCCAATCTCTAATCCACTACCCCGTTGGGCGAAGGCCTCCGACCGAGCCCACTCCGGCGGCGGTCAGGAGACCTTGCCGAACAGAGAGGTCCAATCTCTAATCCACTACTGCCTCAGCCACATCCTCCGTTTCAATCCCATTCATGGCCAACCCTGGCACCGCGTTCAGCAACTGGCGCAACTGGACGCCGGTCAGACCCTCGACGACGGCGGGAAGCTGGGCGATGACTTCGGCCACATCCTGGGTGATCCTGGATGCGCCGGTCCCGTTGTGTCCGTTGCCACCCACAATGACGATCTTCTCGGTCTTGCTGAGGGGCTCGGCCACAGCGCCGGCCAGTTGCGGCAGGATGTTGACGAACATCTCGGTGACGGCGGCCTGGTTGTATTCTTTCCAGGAGCCGGCCTTCTCGTGCATGGCTTCGGCTTCGGCGACGCCCTTGGCTTTGAGCGCCTCCGCTTCCGCGTACCCCTCGGCGCGAATGGCTTCGGCGCGACCGACCGCCTCGGTCTCCAGACGGACCTTTTCGGCCTGGGCCAGGGTTTCGATGCGGTAGCGTTCGGCGTCTGCCGGCCGCTTGATGGTAGCGTCCAGCTCCTTCTCGCGGCGCAGGATCTCCCTTTCCTCCAGCGCGGTGAGCTGCTCTTTCTCCACCAGTTGGACGGCGATTTCTTCGCGCTTCACATCCTGCTGCCGCTTGAACATGCGGAGATCATAAGCCAGGTCACTTTCGGCCTTGACCGCCGCCACGTCGGCTGCGTACTCGGCTTCCTTGATCTCCTTGTCGCGGCGCGCTTTGGCAATCGTCGTGTCAGCAGCGAAACGAGCCGCCATGGCGGCTTCATCGGCCTTGGCCTCACCGATGATGGCATCGCGCTTGACCTCGGCCACGCGCGGCTTACCCATGGCTTCCAGATAGCCCTGTTCATCGGCAACGTGACGGATGGTCAGAGAAATGATTTGCAGGCCCATTTGCTCCAGATCCTGTTGAGCGCTGGCCCGTACCCGGCTGGCGAATTCTTCACGGGTCAGGTACACATCTTCCACCGACATGGTACCCAGGATGGCGCGCATGTAGCCGTCAATCACCTGCAGCGCCACGCGCCGGATTTCATCAACCGGCTTGCCCAGGAACTGCTCGGCTGCCAGCCGGATGCTCTCCTCGTCACCCTTGACTTTGACCTGGGCCACGCCTTCCACCATGAGCTTGACGCCCTGCTTGGTGTAGGCATCGCCGGCGTGAACGTCCAGTGTGAGGAGCGCCAGGCTCAAGCTCTGGGCGCGCTCCAGGATGGGCGCGACGAAGGTGCCACCCCGGACGAAGCGGTACCGCCCACGACCTGACACGATCAGGACTTCGTTGGGGCCGGCCTTGGTATAGCGCCAGTACCACAAAGCGATGAGGCCGGCGATGATAGCGATCCCGACGATGATCAGTGTAGCGGTTGCGGCTGTTGTCATGAGAACCTCCCTTCAAGTATTACGTACTGCGTATTGCGTATCCGGGTTACGCGACGGCCGGAGCCTGCAGCAGGCGATCCAGTATGGACACGGGCGTATGTCGCTGCGCCGGCACAACCTGTACGGCGTCCGGGCTGCTGATCACCCCTTCGCGATGCAGTTCTTGACCCAGGCGCCGTTGCAGCCCCCGAATGTTGGGTGCGAGATGAAGGGACGTGCGTCCCGTGTCGTGTTTCCGTGCCGCGATCAGGCTGCGGGCGTTCTTGAAAACCGGCACTCGCCGGCGGGGCAAACGTCCATTGGCTTCCGCATAGTAGCTGAGGGCCTGCTCGTATGGCTGGAGGGTTGATTTCACGCGCGTCCAGGCGTCAGGAGACAGTTTGCGTATCGTTATGTCGTAGGGGTCGGCGAGCCGGCCTTGTTTCACCAGATACCGGCCGACTTTCCGGTGCAGGTCAAAGACCTCTGCACCCTCGCTCGTGGGGACGGCAATGGAGTGACTGTTCACCGGTGCTACCAATTGCTTCCCCTGGCCGTTCTTCGTCGGGAAGACAGGGATGTCGGGCATTGTCACAGGGCGCAGGGTGCAATCGGGAGGGTACAGTTGCAGGTCGGACTGGGAGAAATAAAGAATGCCCAGTTCCCTCCGATTTTGAATGCGCCCGATGTGCTTGAAGTGATCGGCCAGCCAGATGCGTAGCTCAGCGATGTCGGGAGCGCTGAAGACCGGCCCACCCGGATAACGGGTGACCAGTTGGCCAGATAGTTGATAGATCGGCCATGCGTTGGTTCCCACGTGGAACACGTATTCTGGAAGACGTTCGAAGCGGATGAGTGCCCCCAGACACGTGTCGAGCACGGTCACCAGGCCCTCCAGATTGCCCTTTTCCAACAGCAGCCCGGCCACGCGAGTGCTGTACACCACGCGGATCGGCCCAACCGGTTTGGCCACATGCCGATAGTAGATCGGCAGATCAGTGATCTTGGCCGCCACACCATAACGGCTCAGGTCGATGGTGGCAAAGAGCCGAGGTTCCTCGGGGACCTCTTCGGAATACAGCGGATTCTTGCGGTACGTGATGGCAAGTGTAGACATGATGACCTCCTTTTCTTACCTCAGTTCGTCGCACTTTCCAGGATACTCAGGTCCTCTAAGCTTGCCGCGCCGTCGGCCGTGTGAGAATCTCCAATCTGAATGCCGTGTAGCTCGACGCCGGCAAACTCAGGATAGGACTCGATGCCGTGATAGGCCAGGTCCAGGCCGGCTGATTCGATCTCCGGCGGAACCCGCACACCGACGGTGTGCTTGATGCCGGCAAACATGAGCAGCGCGACCGGCAACACGAAGGCGACGACTGCCACGTCGCCCAGGGCCTGCACGCCAAGCTGGTGCCAGCCACCGCCGTAGAACAGGCCCGTGTCGGTAGCCCACAGACCAACGGCCAGTGTACCGAAGATGCCGCTGATGCCGTGAACGGGGAATGCGCCGACCGGGTCATCAATGCGCAGCCGCTCCATCAACTCCACACCGTAGTAGGTGACGATGCCGGCGATCACGCCGATGAGCAGCGACGCGCTGGGCGTCACGAAAGCACAGGGAGCGGTGATGGCCACCAGGCCACCCAACGCGCCGTTGAAGGCCATACTGGCATCCCATTTGCCGGTTGCGCGCCAGGCCAGAAAGATGGCAGTCACGGCGCCGGTTGTGGCGGCGAAGTCGGTATTAAGCACGATCAGGGCGATCAGGTTCGCGTCGGTTGCCCCCAGGGTGCTGCCCGGGTTGAAACCGAACCAGCCCAGCCATAGGATAAAGGTGCCCAGGGCAGCCAGCGGGATGTTGTGTCCGCGAATGACTTTGGCATCTTGCCCGAACTCCTTGTCCTTGCGCGGCCCCATTGTCAGCGTGCCAGCCAGGCCAACCAGTGCACCGACCAGGTGAACGACCGTTGAGCCGGCGAAGTCCCGCATTCCCAGGGTGGCCAACCAGCCGTCACTTCCCCAGATCCAGTGGCCGACGATGGGGTAGATCAGCAAGCCGGTGAGGAAGCTGTAGATCAGGTCGGCTCGAAAATCGGTGCGCTCCGCCATCAGTCCCGAGGCGATGGTTGCAGCCGCTGCCGAGAAGCAGAATTGGAAGAAGAAGAACGCGAGCGGTGGGAGGCCGTTGATTTCGGCCGGCAGGTGTCTCAGAAAGAACCAGTCCATCCCAAACAGCGCCGTCCCGGTGCTGAACATGATGCCGAAGCCGAGTGACCAGAAGCCAAGTGTGGTCATGGTCGTATCGAGAAAGTTCTCGGCCATGATGTTGACCACGTTCTTGGAACGCACGAAGCCCGCTTCCAGGAAGCCGAAGCCGGCCTGCATGATGAACACCAGGAAGCCGGCGACCAACACCCATACAGTGTTAATGGACTTGGCCAGGTCGGCATTCGTCGGTGCATCTCCCTCGGCGAAGGCCGGGCCGGCGATGGTTGCCATGACGATCAGTGCCAGCAAAAGAGCGATGGTCCATCTTCTGTGTTTGATCAAAGCGACACCTCCTTCGTGAACAGTGATCAGTGATCAGTAAACAGTGATCAGTTACGCAAGCCTTGCGAAGGTTGCACCCGGCCCTGGCAGTTAGAGCATTTTCGGTCAAAAAGGACTACGCCGGCCACGAAGTTCTCTCTCAACCTTCGCAGGGTTGTGCAAAACAAAAAGCCCTCAAACGCATTTCTCATGCGTTTGAGGGCTTCGCGGCCTTATAGAAAGTTTGGCGCTACTCTACGCCGGTTGGTGTGATCAGCACACCGACGATTCGATTGTGTATGGAGCGTGGCTCCATCAACGTGACACAGTATAGCACATCTTCCGGCTCTTGTCAACCCCGGTTTGTCCGCCGGCCAGGGCAATCACATCTAATAGAATTGAGAGCCAGGTCTCACTGAAATGTCATTCTGAGCGGGTTGCCGCAGTCAGTCTGGTGGGAGAACCGACTCGCTTATGCAATCGGACCGCCTGGCACAGATCAAGGGAGCGAAGAATCTCCGTCCCAACACCAGGCGGTAGGAGACGACAATCCCAATGCGCTGGTCCCAACCCGGCGAGGGTGAGTGCAGCCAGGCTGACTTCAGAGATTCTTCGCTATCAAGGTTCTGCAAGGCGGGCCGAACAAAATCGGTGGGTGGACCCGGCATGAGCGTTGACTTCGCCCGGCCGCTCAGAATGACAGATTGGGGCAAGTTCTATCAGTTTGAACGGGTCACCCTCTCTGCGTTGAGATGCGATTGCCGTGGTCCGCCGGCGTATCCGCGCGCCCAGCTCATCCGTCCTCTGCAGATCAAGGCACAGCCGTGCCAAGTCTTACAGTTGGCATCTACAAACACTCGCCTTCCCGCCGGCAACTCGGACAGATGCATTCGTCAGGGTCCCCCGTAAATCGAGAGCTCCGGGCTCTCCGCCAGTCACCGGCCTAACTCTGGATCACTGATCGGGATCATGCCGGCCATCCGTTCCACCGCCGCCAGAGCGATCTGGTTCCCTTCCGGCGTGCGGGGCGGCTCTTCGGGATGGGGTTCTAGCTCATCAAGAGAGGCTGGG
>CAZHMV010000020.1:0-51625 GCA_964532665.1 uncultured Anaerolineales bacterium | reverse complement strand
GGCGTCCACAACTTCGCCTACGCCAAGGCGATCCTGGATGCGGCCGAGGCAGCGATCGGCTCCCCCAACGTCCTTCAGGCGGTCAAGGTGAGCACCCCGCCCACCCTGGACGGCGATGCGTCTGACGCGGCCTGGACGGATGCCCCTGAGCTGGACTATGCACCGCTGGATGTGAAGATGAAGGCTGTCTTCACGGACCAGGACCTGTACATGCTCATCACCTGGAATGACGCGACGGCCAGCTTCACCCGCAGTGGCTCCTGGTCGTGGGATGGGTCGGCATGGGTCAAGAGTGCCGGCCAGTCCGAGGACCGGGTGGCCGTCATGTGGGACATGGACACACCCAACTGGGCGGCCGAGGGCTGCGGCACCAAGTGTCACCCTGGCGCCAATGAACCAGGCACGGAGGACGACGCCTGGCTGGCCAGCGGCAAAGCCGACATGTGGCACATGAAAGCGGCTCGGTCCCTGGGCGCCATCAGCGCCTCACAGGACGGCGCGGTGACGGTTGATCCCGCTACGCACGAAGTCACTGCCGGCACGGTCCGGTTCGACGGTTACACGGACGACAAGTGGATCGGCCAGTACAGCGCGGACAACGCCCCCGATGGCGGCCGCTACGGCGATGCAGGCTCCGGCAGTTACAGCCACAACCGCACCGCCGACAAGACCGCGCCCAAGTACATCGAGACAGCCCCGACCGACTTCATGGACGCCATGATCCTCCGCCAGAGCGAGATCGACGGCGGAGAAGCGGTGGAGGTCTCCACGTTGACACCCGAACAGATCGCCACCTACTGGGCCAACTACGCGGCCCTTAACGCCGTGGTGCCCGAGCGCATCCTGCGCGAGCCCGCCGGCAGCCGGGCTGACGTCCGGCAGGCGGCGGTTTGGAAGGACGGTGTCTGGACGATGGAGTTCAAGCGGGCTCTAGACACCGGCCACTCCGACGACGACGTCATCTTCAGTGACCTGAGCAAGAGCTACGGCTTTGGCGTAGCCACCATGGACAACACCGGTGGTGAAGAACACAACGCCGTGGGCCTGAAGTTCGACCTGGTCTTCAAGGGCATGGCCAAGACGTTCTTGCCCCTGATCATGCGGAACTGAGGGCCATAGAGCTTGAAGTCCAGGGATCTCTTGAAGGCGATCCCGCAGTGTGGGGAGGTCAGGAGTTCGTTCCTACCTCCCCATCTCTCTGCCGCTACGCCTTGAATGTTGTCAGCCTTTTTGATATACTTACACCGAACTTTGACCAAGTTGCCATTGAATCAGGACCAGTTTTTGACCTTGCCCTGTTATACTTTGCATTGCTGTCCGTGTGGTCTGAGAGCAACCAGGTCCTTGGCAGTCGTCTGGCTTTTTCATCACCACCCGGGTGAACAGTCATCTCCCAGGAAATCCGTCCTCCGGGCTGGCGACCGAAGAAGCGGGAAGTGATCCGTTGACATGCCCTAAGCCCCGGGAACTCTAAGGCCTCGACTGTGGTGTGCATAAGGTGTTCACCTCATTTCCAAAGGCGCAGCGATACGCTATGGTTCCCTGCGCGAACCATGTACCTGCCGGCAATTTCTGGTTGCGTGACATTGTGTCCTGGGTGTCTGGGTAGAGGTTGACGGAGTATCAAGGTTTTGACGAATTTGCTCCCTCCCATTACTGAGCGCAGTTCCGAAGGAAAGCTCTCCATTGGAGTTGCTGGCCTTGTCATCATCCTATCTCTTCTTGTGCTGTCGCGGTGCAGTCTCTCCGGTAAAAGTACGCCGACCCCCGCTCCGCCATCACGTGTGACTGCCACGCCGGAGAAATCGCCGGCCAAATCGACTCTCACCCATCCGCAACCGACAGCAACTTCGCCGGCAGGTGTTCTGGGGCCGGCCCCCGTCGCCGGCAGGACCTACCTTCATGAGCCTTTCGCCAAGGAGCAGTGCGGGACCTGCCATGACCTCACGAACAAGGAGGACCCGACCCAGTTGTGGGGCCCGGTGGTTGAAGTCTGCCGGGTGTGCCACTGGCAGGTGATTGATGCCGAACAGCCTACCTACGTCCATGACCCCTTCCCCGAGGGGGAGTGTCTGAGATGCCACAATCCCCACGCTTCCGACCAGGCTTTTCTATTAAAAGCGCCGCAAGCGCAAGTGTGCCGGGACTGCCACGACGAGGTACCGGAACAGCCTCACCCCTCCATTGCCTCTGAGGAGTGTCTGCTGTGTCATGCTGGCCATGGCAGCGAGCAGCCGGCCATCCTGCGAGAGCCCCAGGCGGAGTTGTGTGCACGATGCCACGCCGACCACACCCAGCAGGGCGTAGCCTTTGGCCCCCATGCCGAGAAGGCGAAGGAGTGCACGCTGTGTCACCAACCGCACACCGGCGAGTTCCAGGACGGGGTCGTGTCTGTCGGTTGCCGGCAGTGTCACGAAGACGTGATAGTCGCGGTTCCGCCGGTGTCGCACAAGCCGGTGGTGGACGACAAGTGTCTGGCGTGCCACGTTTTCCATCAGGAAGATCAGTTTGCATTGCTGGCGAAACCCCAGCCGACCATCTGTCGCGATTGTCACGAACTGGGTAAGCCTGTAGAGCAGACCCACCCACACATCGCGTCGAGCGAATGCCTGCTTTGTCACACCGGTCATGGCGGTGAACACGAGGCGCTACTCCGCATAGATGAGCGCACTGTGTGCTCGACGTGCCATGAGGATAAAGTCAAGGCCGT
Organism: uncultured Anaerolineales bacterium; assembly: GCA_964532665.1. Taxonomy (GTDB): domain Bacteria; phylum Chloroflexota; class Anaerolineae; order Epilineales; family JAANWY01; genus CAZHMV01. Next base: position 48,915 of record CAZHMV010000020.1, on the reverse strand, counting down.
TCAGGGCAGTATCAAACCCCACTTCGAGAGTAAAAACCTGCCTCTGTGTGATAGTTGTCATAACCCGCACGACGGCTCTCAAGACCCAATCAAGCTGACCGAGAGCTGTGCCCGGTGCCACACCGATGAGGCACCGCCCATTCCCGCCCTGCGTCAGGTATCGCTGAGTATTCACGAGCCCATGCGTAAGGAAGGCTGCGTTGCCTGCCATGACTTCCACAAAGTGAAAGCCGGCCATCCTATCGGCGCTATATCCACCAATGAGTTCTGTCTCGAGTGCCACGGTGATTTGTCGCACGGAGTGCATCCGCTTAGTGGGCGGCCGGACCCCTGGCACGGCGGCGAACTTTCGTGTGATAGCTGTCACAGTCCGCACGATACCCCGTTCCCGGCCAATCTGTTGGTCTCGGGCGATGCGCTGTGCCTGGAGTGTCATAAGCTTGGACAGTAGGATCGAGGCATCATGTTGAGAAAACAAGTTGCTATGCTCATCCTGGTTCTGCTGGCCCTGGGCCTGGCATTTAGCTACCAGGTGGTCTGGAGCCAGCCGGCGGTGGACCCGGCACCACCTGTGACACTGACTGAGATGGAGAATCCGCATGGCGGTTTCGGCCCGGGAACGCAGTTGTGCCTGACCTGCCACAGCTTCCGCGCCAGCCAGCAGGCCCTGTCGAATGCGCTTTGCGAACGGTGCCACACCATGCCGACCCACATGGAGCAGAACTGTGTTGACTGCCACGATCCCCATGGCCAGACTGAGAACCTGGCGCTGATCCGTGAGACAGTGAACGACCAGCCGGTTGTGTTTCGGCAAAAGACGGGAAAGGATTCACTCTCCGAAGGCGCTGACGACCCGGACGCGCTGTGCGTCGCGTGCCACACAAAAACGCGGTTTCATCGGCCTGGCGCGACAGAAACGCACTTTGAGGAGCAGGATTGCACGCGCTGTCACCAGCATCAGTTTGGCTTCTGGCCGGAGAACATCCAGTGCCGAGACTGCCACACCTCCATCCCGCTTCCATCCGGTGATCATCTCACTCACGCTCAGGCACCATACGGACCAGTTACCAACCGCTGCTCGTCTTGTCACTGGAAGGTTACCACCTGGAAAGTGCACCGCGATGGCAAGGTTGAGTTTGCCGATGAACAGCGCCTGGATAAGACGGTGGCCTGCGACACGTGCCACGGTCTGGGTGGACCGCAGGCCAAGAGCCTGTGGGGTACGGGGCAGCGTCTGGACTGTGTGACCTGCCACAATCCCGAGAAGCCGGCCCAGATCAACGGAGCCACGGCACCGCCGATCGGCGAATTCTGGGCAGCGTCGGGGCATGGCAACACCACCGGCTTCGCGTCGGGCAACCCGGGTGCCGGCCTCTCGTGCGATGCCTGTCACGACCCGAATGCGCCCCACATCGGCGTTGCCGACGGTAACTACCGGCTGCGTGCTGAGCCCACGGCTCTGTGCCTTTCGTGCCACGGGGAGCGCGGCAGTGCCAGCGTCAAGGTCAGCACTCACGGCAACACCCACTTCGGCTTCCGTTTCGAGGAACAGTTCCAGGTTGACTGCACCGATTGCCATGATCCACACGGCACAAGGAACCTGTCCATGATTCGCACAGAGATTCGGGGCACCCCGGTCACGTTCACGGCGCGAACCGGCCCCGGCTCCTTCGATGCGCCGGACAACGACAATCGAAACGACCTGTGTGCCACGTGCCACACCCAGACCCGTCATAACCGCGTGCCCGGCAACCAGGCAGAAACGCCGCACTTCGAGGGTATGGATTGCACGAGCTGTCACAAGCACGATCGGGACGAGCGCCCGGAGACGGTGGACGGTTTCGTGCTGGGCGACATCGGGTGTGTTTTCTGCCATGGGCAGCCACCACCGCCGGCCAACAGTGGCTACCCGCTGGACGAGACCAGGACGCCGCACCAGATCCATGCTGGCAACAACGGCTACGGTTTTGGCTGCGAACGATGTCACGACACCAGCAATCCGAACTACGCCGGCCACCGCACTGACCCGCCCAGCTTCCAGGATGTCTGGTTCAACGATTTCAACCCAAACGGGCAGTACGATGCGGATGCTCGCACCTGTGGCGGTCTGTACTGCCACTCCAACGGCGATCCGGCCGGCGACACGCCTATCGAGTACCGCCCGATGGTCTGGGCTGAGAATGTGGGCCTGAATTGCGACGGCTGCCACGGAGATGCAACCAGCCAGACAACGAACGCCCACAGCAAGCACTTGCTGCCCCAGTATCGAGATCGTGGCGAGACCAGCATCGGCTGTTATGAGTGTCACTCAGCGACGGCCGTCGATGATGACAACAATGCCATCTCCAACCGAAGCAACCACGTGGACCGCGTGAAGCAGGTCGCGATAGACGAAACCGATCTGTGGGGCGATGCCGGCTCGGCGAATTTCGACAGTGCCAACCTGAGTTGCGCCAATAGCCGTTGCCACAGCGACGGGGCCGCCAGCCGCACCGTCCCGGGCGAGCCGACCTACGCCTCGCCCGTGTGGACCGAGCCGGCCAGCGGCGCCTGTGGCACGTGCCACGGTATCAGCAAAGACACGCTCACGACAGGCATTCACCCGAAGCACCTGGCATTTGCCACGTGCACCACCTGTCACGCGGGCTACGGGCCGACCCATGTCAACGGGCAGGTAGACTTTGCCGACGGCAACACATTCTCCAATACGACGGTGTGCGGCCAGTGCCACGGCAGCCAGGCGTCCGGGCAGTCGCGGCCGGCGCCAGCGGCAGGACTTTCGCAGACTTCCACACCGACGACCACACCGTCGCCGATAGTTGCCGAAACGCCGATGCAGACGGCCACGGAGATGCCAACACCAACGCCTACGCCTACGGCTGCGCTGATTCCAACACCGGGGCCCACACCGTCGCCAACACCGGAACCAATGCCGGCACCAATTCCTACACCGGTCCCGAAGCCCATCCTGGTGCCCATCAAGCCGCCAGGTCTGCTGCCGACCGTCCCAGTGCCGCCAGCGGCAGAACGGACGCCGGCGGCAAAGACACAGGCGTAGTAGTAACCGGTTCAATGGTTCACCAATGACTAAAATCGTTACTACGGTCGTTTTCCTGATCGGCCTGATACCTCTGTGGCCGGCAGGTTCCGTTGCGGCCGCGCCGCCCACTCAGGCGGAGCCGGACAACGCATTCTGCCTGCGGTGTCACAGCAACCCCAACTTGCGGACCCATTTCCCCAACGGAGATGTATTGCCCCTCTACGTTGATGAGACAATGTACGACACGTCGGTGCATGGTCTGGCACAGGTGAAGTGCGTGGGTTGCCACGCTGATATCACCGGTTTCCCACATCCGCCTTTGACAGCTTCGGACCACCGTGATTTCCAGATGGATCGTTATCCCTTCTGTCGGCGCTGTCACCCTCGGGAGTACGAGCTGGCTCTGGACAGTATGCACGCCCGGGTGCTGGCCCAGGGCAACCGCAAGGCGGCCGTGTGTGTGGACTGCCACGGCTCCCACAACGTCCAGAACCCGGACGTACCCCGGCAGCGTATCAGCTTCACGTGCGCCGGGTGTCACGCAGCGATTTTCGACACGTATCGCAGGAGCGTGCACGGGGCTGCTCTGATCGGCGAAGGCAACCCGGATGTGCCAACGTGCATTGACTGCCACGGCGTCCACAACATCGCCGACCCTATGACCGTCCAGGCCCGGTTGAAGTCGCCGGAGATCTGCGGCGATTGCCACGGTGACCCTGAACGGATGGACAAGTACGGCATTTCTACAGACGTCTTTGACACTTACCTGGCCGATTTTCACGGCACCACCGTCGAATTGGTGGAACGCATTTCGCCGGATCAGCCAAGCAACAAGGCCGTGTGCTTCGACTGCCACGGGATTCACGACATCCGGCTGGTGAACGATCCGGAAGCGCAGGTCGTCAAGCAAAACCTGGTCAAGACCTGCCGCAAGTGTCATCCGGACGCCACGACCAACTTTCCCACTGCCTGGATGTCGCACTATCGGGCCAGTCGCGAGCAATACCCGTTGGTATGGGCTGTGCGGTGGTTCTATCGGCTGCTCATTCCCAGCCTCATCGGCTTTTTTGTGGCCTTTATCGCCCTGGATGCCGGCCGGCGCACGTGGGATCGCTGGCGGGGAGGGGATGAACGATGAAACCGCAGGCGACTTATACCCGTTTCAGTATCGGCCAGCGCATCGAGCATGCGCTCGTGATCGTCTCTTTCACACTTCTGGCGCTGACCGGGCTGCCACAGAAGTACGCCGGCGCCCGATGGGCCGAAACTCTCATCGCCTGGATTGGGGGTGTTGAGATGGTCCGCAGAATCCACCATACAGCAGCCGTCATGCTGATCCTGGAGTCGGTGTTCCACATTGTGGCTGTGGGGTATCGCGTGTACGTGCGAGGAGCTCGCGTGACAAGCATGCTGCCGGCGTGGAGGGATGTCCAGGATTTCTTTGCCGCTGTGGCCCACAATCTGGGACTGCGGCGTGAAAGACCCCTATTTGACCGCTATAGCTTCGACGAGAAGCTGGAGTACTGGTCGCTCATCTGGGGAACACTGATCATGATTCTGACCGGTTTCATGTTGTGGAACCCCATTGCAGTCACCCACTGGCTGTCGGGCGACCTGATTCCTGCTGCCAAAGCGGCTCACGGCGGCGAAGCCCTGCTGGCGGTGTTGGCCATCATCACCTGGCACGTGTATCATGTGCATCTCAGGCACTTCAACAAGAGCGTTTTCACCGGCCGGCTTACCCGCGAAGAGATGCTGGAGGAGCATCCGCTGGAACTGGCGCGGATTGAGGGTGGCCTGGAGCAGCCATTGCCGCCCCCGCTATTGCACCACCGCCGGCGCCTCTACATCCCTGTGGCAAGTTTGATGTCAGCGGTCCTTCTGCTGGGGGTCTATTGGTTTGTCACGTTGGAAGTCACCGCCATTACCACGATCCCCCCCGAACCGACGCAGGTCGTGTTCCAACGCGCCATACCGGAAGTTACGTCCACGCCGGAACAGATTGTGTCAATGCCCGTACCCCACAGGCTGAATGGGCACGAACACTGCCGGCGCTGCCATGCCTCGGGGACGATACGACCCTTCCCAGCCGATCATGCCGGCTATCGCAATGATTCGCTCTGTTTGGACTGTCACGCACCGGGGCCAACGGCGGCACAGGTTGCGTTGTGGGGTGAGGAACTCCCGAGTTTCAGCACAGAGATCGAGCCGGCACTGCAAGCGAACTGCGTGGTGTGCCACGGGGTGGCCGGCGGGCTCAACCTGTCCAGTTACGTCTGGATCATGGCTGGTGGGGATGCCGGGCCGGCGGTCGTCCCCAATCGGCCAGACCAGAGTTTGATCACACAGGTGTTGGAAAAAGGACACTTTGCAGACCTGCCCGCCAGGACAAAGGCCGACCTATGGCAATGGATCCTTGCAGGTGCACCAGATAACTAGAGAGGGAGGACCAATGCAAGCCATACGCGATTGGTGGCAGCTTGTGAAATACTACAGGCGGTTCAGCATCATCGCGGTCGGACTGATGATCATGCTGGCCTTACTCGTTTTTGTGGTCAGCGTCACCACCTGGGAATACACGAACAGCACGGCCTTTTGCGGTACGACCTGCCACACCATGCCGCCAGAGTACGCTGCCTATCAGCAGTCCCCTCATGCCCGCATACCCTGTGTGGATTGCCATCTGGGCCAGGAGAAAGCACTGAACGCCATTCCGCGTAAGGCGCGGGAGATCACGCACGTGACCAGCCTCTTTCTGGCCGATTATCACACGCCCATCTACGTCAAGAACCTGCGACCGGCGCGCGAGACGTGTGAGGAGTGCCATTATCCCCAGAAGTTTTCCTTTGACACTTTCAGGGAGGTCACGCACTATGCCCTAGATGAGGCGAATACCCCGTGGCAAACCTACCTGGTTCTCAAGACCGGTGGGCAGGTGCGGCCTGGGCTAAGCCGGGGCATTCACTGGCATATCGCTAACCAGGTGTGGTATCTGGCTACCGATCGACACAAGCAGGACATCGTGTACGTGCGCGAGGTCCTCAACGACGGTACGACAAATGAGTACTACGATGTGGAGGACGGCGTAGACGCCGAGTATGTAGCACAGCACCGGGATGCGCTTCACCTGATGGACTGCATTGACTGCCACAACCGTATTTCTCACACCTTCCCATCCCCGGAGCAGGCTATGGACCAGGCTCTAAGCACCGGGCAGATCGATCCTGACATTCCGTTCATCAAGGCCTGGGGTGTCGATATGTTAGGGGAGCAGTTTCGGAGCCACGAGGAGGCACGCGAGAAAATCGAGAAACTGGACGGCTGGTATCAACGCAACTACCCTGAGTTCTATGCCAGGAATCAGGACAGTATTGGGAATGCTATTGACAGGCTGAAGCAAATCTACCAGGAGGCAGTGTTTCCCGAGATGGACATCGGATGGGCGACGCATCCGAACAATGTTGGTCATAAGGAGTTCCCCGGCTGTTTCCGGTGTCATGATGGGAAACACGTGAGCCCTCAGGGGAAAACGATACGGCTGGAATGTAACATCTGCCACACCATTCCCGAGATCACCGGGCCTGGCGAGCCGGCTCCGGTCATCAACGTGGCGCGAGCCAACGAGCCTGAGTCTCACCACAGCACAAACTGGCTTTTCATCCATCGGCAGAAGGAGGTAGCAGAGGACGCAGAATGTGCCGGCTGCCACAACATGGCCGACGCCGGCAAGGCGACCAACGTCAGTTTCTGCTCTAACAGCGCCTGCCATGGCACCAAGTGGGTGTACGCCGGCCTGGATGCTCCTGCGCTGCGGCGCGCTATCGCAGAGCGGGAGCAACTGGCGGTGCCCACCCCGGGGCCAGTGCCGCAACGACCGCAACCCAGCGTGGAGGGCCCTGTCTCTGTCCTTGCTCTGAACAAAGACCGTGGGCCGGACATTCCGCATCCGCTGTCTGAGGAGCGCCGGGAGTGCCTGCGCTGTCACACCGTCGATGGTCTGATCCCAGCGCCGGAAAACCACGCAGACTACTCTCAAGGGGAATGCAGCAAGTGCCACAAGCCGGCCCGCGTCACACTCGAAGAGACCGGGCCGTGATTGACGGGCAGTAACGTGCTGAGGGAGGTGGTTACGATCCGATAATTGCAGGCTCCGGGCAGGACTGCAAGGAGCCGTGAACACGCTTCCTGGAGCTCCCGGTGTGGCGTATGCGCTCCTCACCGGTGTAGACGTTGAATTGCTGATGCCGGGCATAGCCGATCAGCGTGATACCCCACTTTCGGGCAAGTTCAATCGACAGCGACGTGGGTGATGTGCGGGAGATGACGATGGGTACTTGCATTTTTACCGTCTTGGTCAACATCTCGGACGAGATACGGCCCGTTGTGAGCAGGATACGGTGCCGGGTCGGGATACCGCGCAGGGCGCATTCGCCACGGAGCTTGTCCAGCGTGTTGTGCCGGCCCACGTCGGCCGCGACGGCCAGCAGTCGCTCCCCGTCGCTCAACGCGGAGGTGTGGACTCCACGGCACGCGCGGTACAGCTCGGCACTTTCATGCAATTGTTTCATCAGGTGAGACACCTGTGTCACGCTGATCTGCATCGCCGAATTGAGGCGCGGATGCCCGCGGGAGAGATCGTCGAAGGTGATACCACCTCCGCAGCCCGAGGTCAGGATGCGCGGGCCTGTCTCCGGCAGTGAGCCTTTCACTCGCACGTCGATGGTGCCCACCAGGACGTCCTCGACGTGCATTCTCCGCACTTCGTTCAGACCGAAGGCCGGCAGGTACCAGTAACAGTGGTCTTGGTCCTCGTAGATGCGCATCATCAGCACGTCATCCACGTCATGGATGAGACCTTCGGACAGGAGAAATCCAAGCGCCAGGTGGTGTACCCGGATGGGGGTGCACATGAAGGTGATCAGTACCTGCTTGTTCACATACAACACCCGTGGTGCTTCTTCGATGACAACCCCATCGACGCGTTGCGTTGTTTGCGAGGTGCACCGCACGTAATGTGCTTTAGTTTTACCGTCTGTCATCATTACAAGTTCGCGCGTTGGACGTTCAATGCCCGACGTGTGGCGTTCCCACGTGCGGTGTGTAACGCTGATAGCCTGCCTCTGCTGCCGCCAGGTCCATGCCTGCTGTAAGAATTCGCTCAACCGGAAGCACAAACGGGCGAACAGTCTCGCGCAGGTCCATCGTTTTCACGTAGCCGTTACACGCGTCGCAGACGTACAGTCGGTAGACACCGTCATCACTGGGGTAGTAGGCCAGCTTGCGGGGGGCCTCGGTGTCGCAGAAGGGGCAGCCAATGCGCTTGTAGCGCCAGCCGGCGTCGCAACGGCTGCAGAACAGCAGGCGGACACCGGATTCCCGCTCCAGGGTGGAGAAGTCTGGCTCTCCACCGCACACAGGACAATCTCCCCAGCGCTGGTAGGCGTCCGGCGACAGGTGAGGACGCGCTGCCTCGGCTGCGCGATGCAGGAAGGGGAGCAGGGCCTGGCCAACAAGGAAAGCGACTCGAGGGTCGTCTGGACCCTGGCCGGCATACCAGGCGCGCGCGGTTCCCTCCGAGATGCCACCCGGGGCTTCGGCCGGCCAGTCAGTCAGGCTGTGAACGGCAATTTCGCCCACGTGGCTCGCCAGCCGGTGCACCGCCGGCCACTCCACCTCCAGATCATCGAAGGTGAAAAGGGGTTGTTGCGCTCGCTGTCGGGTAGCTACACGTTCAGGTGTGACGGGCTGGACCAGCGACGGTAGGGATTCTTCCACCGCCCACTGGGCGACCAACAAGGCCCGGTGGAAGTCTACCCAGTCGGCCTGATCCGGGTTATCGGCCCGAACTGCCTCCAGGGCATGAAGAACTTGTTCCTTGGACTGGGTTATGGTCATCATCTCGGCCAGAGCCACAGGGGCGGGGGCCCCCGCCCCTGTGGACGTTCGATTGACAGTTGTTCGACCTGACTGCGCGATCAGGCGACCTCAAATCGCTGATGATTTGGCTGGTGCCTCACACCTGAGCAGCGAAGACGATGACGTAGCGCAGTACCAGACCACCCAGCAGCACCAGGAGAGGGGCGCCGTAGATGATGGCCGGCGTGGTCGCTTTGGTTCGCAGTGCTCGCCACTCCAGGGCCAGAGGCACCACCAGGCCAAGGATTACCAACCCGACCCAGAAGATGACGCCCATCCCGCCAGTGATCAGCTTCCCTAGCGCAGCCTGTGCTGCGGAACCGGCACCTGCCAGCCAGATGACGAAGATGGCCAGCAGGACCAACTCAAGGACGATGAACACGACGTCGAGGCGTTCCAACTGAGTGAGCACCTCCGGCCGTTCACTCGTGGGCACGATGCGCAGCACGATTGCCAGCGCTGCGATACCCGTAGAGAGGGCCGAGGCGATGAAGAGCCAGGGCAGTAGCAGGGTTGCCTCCCACAGCGACCGGGCTGTTTGGGCAAAGAGGACACCCACGTAGGCCACCACAATGAGGGCGAACAGAAAGCCCAGCGTGGTGACAACCCGCTCCACCACATCCAGATTGGCGATCTCGTAGCCCAGCAACTCAGCCAGCTCTCGCAGCACGAGCCCGGCGCCCACCACCGTGCCGATGAGCAAGAAGTAGGTGCCGAACCACATGACCGAACTGGGGCGGAAGCGGACGAACATGTGCCAGAACCGCTCTGAGCGACCCAGGTCGATGGTAAGAAAGATCATGCCCAGGGCAAAGACGGGGATGCTGACGTAGGTTCCCAGGCGCAGCAAGGTGCGGTGCCGGCCACCGGTCAGATTGTGTACCAGGTAGGCAGCGATATAAGCGCCCCCACCGATTCCGGCTAGCCAGAGGTAAAGAACGACCCACCAACCCCATACAATGTTGCTACTCATCGCTTCTCACCTCCCTGGAGGGCAGCCATCTCTTCCCGCCGCTGGATGACCCACCAGAAGGGCATGATGCCCAGCACGACCGCGGCCGCAGCCCCACTGAACCAGTAGGAAGGCAACTTGATGGCGGGGCGGGTCGGGTCTTCGGGCAGCCCGTAGAAAGCAGGCGGGTGAGTGAGGACGTACACAACGTTCAGGCCGGCCAACTGGTGCATGCCGTAGACCTGGGCCTCGGTTACGCCTTGCTCTCGCAGGTAAACTACCCGCTGGTTGGCTCTGGCTAGCATCTCCTCTCGAGTGCCGAAGGAGATGGCCCCGGTGGGGCAGGCCTTGGCGCAGGCCGGCTCCAGTCCGCCGGTCACCCGGTCCACGCAGAAGGTGCACTTCTTGACCGTCCCAGTGGCCGGGTCCAACGCCGGCACCTGGTAGGGGCAGGACTGGACGCAGTAGCGACAGCCAATACACCAGGCCTGATCCACGACCACGAAGTTGTCCTGCACCCAGTGCATGGCGCCCGTGGGGCAGTTGGCCACGCAAGGGGCATCGGTACAGTGCATGCACTGCTTCTTCATGAAGGCCCATTCGACCCCGCTGCCGGTGGTCTCGCGGAACTGCACCCGGGTCCACGTGTGGGCGGACAGGCGGGGAGGGTTCTCGTACGTCCCCCAGTTCCGGGTAGTCTCGGCGGGGAGTTCGTTCCATTCTTTACAGGCCACCTGGCACGCGCGGCAGGCCATGCATTTGGAAACATCGTTGAGCATTGCCATTTTAGCCATTTTGCTCCACCTCCTCACGCCTTGCGCACATCACATAGGAAGGCTTTGTACTCCGGGATCATGGTGTTCGCATCACCGATGTGCGGTGTCAGCACGTTGGCACTATCACCGGTGGCGATTCCGCTGTAACCCCAGTGCCACGGCACGCCGATCTCGTGGACCGTCTGCCCATTGATGTTGAAGGGTCGAAAGCGTTTGGTCACAATGGCTATACCTTCCACCTGACCCCGCGCTGATTCGACGATGACGCGGTCCCCCCCTTTGATCCCCTTCTCAGCAGCCAGCTCCTCGCTCATCTCCACGAACAGCTCCGGCTGGAGTTCCACCAGCCAGGGCAGGTTGCGGGTCATGGCGCCGGCCTGCATGTGCTCGGTCAGGCGGTAAGTGCTGCCCACAATGGGATACTTCTCCGCTTCTCCCTTGTAGTCCATGGCCGACGCCCAGACCTTGGCGACCGGGTTGATCTGCGCCCCGGAGAGGATGTTGGCCACCGGGCTCTCCCAGGGCTCGTAGTGCTCGGGGAAGGGGCCATCGGCGCGGCCAAAGCCGAAAATGCGCGCATGGCCTTCAGGTTTCATGATGAAGGCGTGGATCGTGTTGGGTGGTGTGCCGCCATCGGGAACATCCCCCTTCCACTTCTTGGCCACGGGATCCCAGACAATCACCGGGTGTTCCTTGTCCCACGGCTCGCCGGTGACGGGGTGGACGGAGGCGCGGTTGTAGATGATGCGCCGGTTCACAGGCCAGGCCCAGCCCCACTGCGGGTACAGGCCAATGCCGGAGGGGTCCTCGGTGACGCGACGCTTGGCCAGGTTGCCTTCCTGGGTGTAGTAGTTGTACAGCCAGTTGCCGCAGGCGGTGGAGCCGTCGTCCCGCAGTTGGGTGAAGTTCTTGACCTGCTGGCCGGCCTTGACGATGACGTTGCCCTGCTTGTCCTTCAGGTCCACCAGGGCTGTGCCGCTGGTCTCCCGGGCGATCTGCTCCGCGTCGGGTGTGCCATCTCCGTAATCCCAGGTGAGTTTGACGATGGGATCGGCGAAGGCACCTCCTTCTTTCGCATACAAGCTCCGGACCCGTCGCATGATCTGGTTCACGATCCACAGGTCCTCCCTGGCCTCACCCGGTGGATCCACCGCCTTGAAGCGCCACTGGAGCCAGCGGCCAGAGTTGGTCACGCTACCATCCCGCTCTACCCAGGCGGCAGCCGGCAGGAGGAAAACCTCCGTCTTGATGTCGGCCGGGTTAGCGCCGGGCCGCTTCCAGAAGCTCGCCGTTTCCGTCTCCCACAGCTCACTGACAACGAGCCACTCCAGGTTCTCCATGGCCTTGCGTTCCATGTTGGCGTTGGGCCCGTCAACGGCCGGGTTCTGACCCAGGACAAGCAGGCCCTTGATGACACCCTCGTACATGGCCTCGAACAGGCTGATGTGGGAGTAGTTTCCGCTGTTCTTCGGCAGGAACTGGTAGGCGAACTCATTCTCCGGCGTGGCTGTGTCTCCCCACCAGGCCTTGAGCAGGCTGACCATGTACTTGGGGTAGTTCTTCCACCAGTTGACGCTCTTGGGATCGCTGGTCTTGGGTGTGGCGCGAGCCAGGTGTGCCTCCAGGGTCTCATCGGCCTCGATGGGGGTCTTGAGATAGCCGGGCAGGATGTGGAACAGCAGGCACATGTCCGTGGAGCCCTGGACGTTGTGCAGGCCGCGCAGGGCGTTGATGCCCCCGCCTGCCACGCCGATGTTGCCCAGCAGGAGTTGCACGATGGCGTAGGACCGCACGTTCTGGGTGCCATAAGTGTGCTGGGTGGCGCCCATGGCGTACATGATGGTGCCTGCCTTGCCCGACTGGCCGGTGCTGCTATACAACTCGTAAGCCTGCTTTAGCGCGTCCTTGGATGCACCGGTGATCCTGGAGACGGTGTCCAGGTCATAGCGGCTGTAATGTTGCTTCAGGAGATGGAAGACGCAATGGGGGTCCTGCAGTGTCGGGTCCTGCCTGGGCACGCCGTTCTCGTCAAGCTGGTATTTCCAGGTAGACTTGTCGTAGGATCGCTTGTCGGGCTTGTACCCGCTGAACACGCCGTCCTGGAAACCGAAATCGGGGTGTACCAGGAAGGGCCCGTTGGTGTAGGCCGCAACATATTCCTTGTGGTATTTCTCGTTTTGCAGGATGTAGTTGACCAGCCCACCCATGAAGGCAATGTCGGTACCCGAGCGGATGGGAACGTATAGGTGCGCCAGCGACGAAGTGCGGGTAAAGCGCGGATCTACGCTGATGAGCTTGGCGCCCTGATCGATGGCTGCCTGAACCCACTTGAAGGAGATGGGGTGATTCTCGGCGGCGTTAGAGCCGATGATCATGACAACATCGGCGTTCCGGATGTCAATCCAGTGGTTGGTCATTGCTCCTCTACCGAACGACTCTGCCAGAGCCGCAACTGTAGCGGAGTGTCATATACGTGCCTGGTGTTCGATGTACACCAGGCCCATGGCTCGCAGTGCCTTTACCCAGAGGTAGCACTCTTCGTTGGTGTTCTGGGAACCGCCCAGGAAGGCGATCGCCTCGGTACGGTTCACCACCTTGCCGCTGGGCGCCTTCGTGGTCCAGTGCTTGTCGCGGGTGTCCTTGATATGTCGCGCGACCTGGTCGAGCACCCAATCCCAGGGTTTCTCCTCCCACTTGTCAGAGCCGGGTGCCCGGTACAGGGGTTTTGTCAACCGGCGGGGGTTGTTGGCCACCTGGAGGGCCGCCGATCCCTTGCTGCACAGCGAGCCGCGGTTGATGGGGTGATCCGGGTCTCCCTCGATGTTGGTGACGCGGTTGCCTTCCACAGCCACGATCTGCCCGCAGCCGACGGCGCAGTAGGTGCAAATGGTGGGGATTTCGCCGATCTTCTTGCGCAGCGGGAATGTACGCATGCCGGCCACAGCAGCCCCCGCCGGGAAGAGGAACCCGCCGGCGGCCGTGCCCGACAGCTTGAGAAAATCTCTACGGCTGAATTTCATGGGGCTTGCTCACCTCCTTTACAGCTTTCGGATTTCAGATTTTCGGATTGGATTGACCACCCAGTCCACAATGCGAAATCTGCAATCCGCAATGGAATAAACCTGCTACGCTGATCAGACCACTGGTTCGAGTCACGAGAGAACTCGAGTGGTGCTCCTGAAAATGGGAGCATGAGAGAATGCATAGAGATCAGATAGGGTATCAGAGAGAGTATCGGTGGAGAAACATACGTCCCAGATAGTGCCATTATAGCGCAGCGGGAGTGAGCCCACAATGTAAAAAACTGTCAGATTCTACCAAAATCCTATCAATCCACCCAGCCATTTAGCCATCCAGCTCCCCAGCCCCCATCCACGCTAGATCAATCCTCGCCGAATGGCCTCCGCTACGGCGTGAGCCCGATTGGAGACATTTAGTTTGACCAGGATCTCCTGTACTCGACGGTTCACCGTCGCCTCGCTCCAGTGGAGCTTCTGGGTGATTTCCTTCGTGGTATCGCCGGCGGCGATGTAGTTCAGAATCTGCAACTCTGTCTCCGTAAGGTGGGAGTCCTCGACGACGCGCTCCCGGGCCATGGCTTCGAATTCTTCGAGGACCCGGCTGATCAACGTGGGGCTCAGGAGGCGCTCGCCTTCGTGAACCCGGTGAATGGCCTCGCATAACGTTTTGTGGGAGGCCTGCTTCAAAAGATAAGCGTGGGCGCCAGCACGCAGCGCACCTAGCAGGTAGTCTTCATCTCGATAGGCGGTAAGCACGATGATTCTTACAGCCGGGTAAGATCGCCGAAGTTGCTGGGTGATCTCTACACCGTCCGGTCCCGGCAGCCGCATATCCAGGATGACGATGTCCGGGTGGAGGGCAGCTACCTGCTCCAGCGCACGCGGCCCGCTGTCGGCCTCCCCTACAACGTCTACCTCGGGATCGTTTGCCAGGAGGTGCTGGACGCCGTGTCGCACCACCGGATGGTCATCGACGACCAGGACTCGGATGGTCATCTGCGGTTGTCCCTTTCAAACAGTTCAGCAGGGGTGCGGATCACGACAGATGTCCCCACCCCGGGTTCAGATTCGATGTCACATTCACCCCCTACGCTCTCGATACGCTCGCGCATGCCGATCAGGCCCAGGTGTCGATCCACGTTGCTCGTGACATTAGCCGGATCGAAGCCCTGACCGTTGTCACGGATCATCAGCCACAGCCCACGGGGCGCGAACCGCGCCAGTATCTCAACCGTGGTGGCCTGAGCGTGGCTTTGGACGTTGTGCAAAGCTTCCTGGACGACCCGGTAGATGGCCACTTCGGCGTCGGAGGTCAGCCGGCGCGGTGTGCCTGACACGTGCAACGTACACGGGAGGCCGGCTAACTCCTGGTACTGGGACACGTACTGTCGCAATGCCGGGACCAGCCCTTTCGCGTCGAGGATGGGCGGGCGTAGGTGATAGATGGTTCGTCGAGTCTCTGCCTCTACCTGCTGCATCAGGTCCAACGCTGTCTCCAGCCGCTCCTGTACCCGCTCCGGGTTGGTCGCCAGGGCGTCTTTGGCGGCCTGAACCTCGTACAGCGCCCCGACGAGGAACTGGATGACACCATTGTGCATGTCGTGGGCAATGCGCTCCCGTTCTTGCTCCTGGATCTGCACTGTCTTGGTTAACAGTTGCTGGAGTTGCTGCGCTTTGTGCGCGATTTCCTGTCGTGCATGGTCCAGTTCGGATGTCCGTTTGTGCACTCGAGCTTCAAGCTCCTGGTTCAGGCTCGTTACTTCAGCGTACAGTCTGGCGTTCTCGATAGCTGCCCCGATTTGGTGGCCGATAGCGGCGAGAAACTCCTCGTCCTGGAGGGAAAATGAGCGCGGTTGCCGGCTCCCTACGTGCACTACCCCCACTACCTCTGTCTGACTGGCGAGGGGCGCACATAGGACGGAACGCAGACCCTCGGCAGCGCAGGCTGTGCGTGTCAGGTGGGGAGCTCTGCTCAGGTCGTTGGCTGCAAACGGTCGGCGCTGCCGGACTGCCTGGCCACACAGACATTCGCCCAGGGCAACCACCCGGTCCTGTCTAACAAAATCGGCCGAGACCCCACGGTGGTTTTGCAGGTAGAGGGCATTCTCCTTCAAGATGCGAATCTCTCCTGCGTCTACGTGCAGCAGCTCCGTTACCCGATCCAACGCTTCGTCAAGTACTTTCTGCAGGTCCAGGGAGTGGCTGACAGCCTCGCTGATGCTGTTCAGGCTGGCCAGTTGTCGATTGCGCCGGGCCAGCTCTATCTCCGCTATCTCGCGACTCCTTGCAGCTCGCAGGGCCCATGTCAGCGTTAGCCACGCCAGGGGAGGGCCAGTGAGGCCCAGAAAGATAACTTCGCGGATCGCGTGCGGGGACAGGCCGGTTCTTGCGAGCACTATGTGGTCAAGGAGGGTGTAGCCAGGCCCCAAGAGGGCAATCAGGATGGGCACTGCCCAGCGCAGGATGGCAATCGTTTCGCTCATTCGCCGGCGATTGGTGTTCATAGAGGCACCCCCTCGAGCGGAATTGTCTTCTGGCATTATACGCCGCTCCGCCCTCGAAGGCAAGGCCGGCTTGTGCTGACTACCACTCCCCGCTAGACTGCTGAATCGGCAGTGTGCAGCAATGTCTTCAGCCTGTCAAAGGGCCGGCCAGCGGCAGTCATCGGGATTAGCCTGCCTTGCGTGCCTACCAGCAGGCCCGGTAGTCAACGATGATTATGTGCCTCTGCAGATCGGGAGGAGAACAAAGGCCCCCGATATTCATGTCCGGGGCCTTGAGAAAGCGGGGTCACACAGGGGGTCCCTACACGGGGTCACCCGCCCCATGGTGGGATCACTCGAGCCGGTTCCTCATGCCAGACGGGAACAAGCCAGGCTTCCAGGACGAGAATCACGAACGGCAACGCAAGCAGTCCAGCAGCAGCCAGAATCCCTTCATTACCCCGAAGTGGTAGGGTATAGTGAGTGAACCCTCTGAGGCTCTTGGAGAACAGTTGCCCACCGATCACCACGTTCCAGCGCATGGCAAAAACGCCAATGAGGACGAGTCCAGAGGCCAGCAGCCGCAGAGCCGATCTGGTTTGTGGCCTGAACCTCATGAAGCCGATGGTCCCCAGGATGATGAGCGGTATCAGGGCGCCGAGCCCGAGCTGAAGACCGAAGTAAGTAAAGCTGATCTTCTGAGTGATCAGTACATGAAGGAGTTCCCAGCTCTCCTCAGACTCGTACATCCTGATCACGACTTCCAGCCCTTCCAACACCACGTCTATGATCAGGAAGCCCAACAACCAGTTCGCCAGGGAGCTTACGCAGTCATGGTCCAGGGGTCTTCCCGTCAACTTCGTTGCGATGACATACAGTGCGACCAGCAGAGCGATGCCCGAAACGATGGCGGATACCAGAAAGATCAGAGGCATCAGCGGCGTTGACCACCACGGATTGGCCTTCACGGCACCGAAGATGAAACCGACATAGCCGTGAAGCAGACAGGCACCTGGAATCCCAATGGCAGCCAGAGTCTTCGTCAGCTTCCGGTCCACGCTCAGGGATGCGTCTGACACGTCGTAGACCCCCAGAGCCAAGACCGCGTAGATGATCCTCTTGAGCCCTGTGGTCGATCTTGCGGATTCGACGATGTCTTGCCTGAACACGAGCCAGACTTCGAGGAGCAGGATGATCAGATAGAGTAACCAGATGTAGCCAAAGCCGGACATGGCGGAGCGCAGGTTCGGGGTCAGGAAGATTTCAAAGGCTCTCTCAGGGTGCCCCAAGTGCAGCAGCAAGGGCAAGGGAGCAACCAACAGGAAGGCCAGGGCGGTGACCAGAGACAACCGGGCAACGGGCTTCAACTTGGTGACGCCAAAGACATGGTAGAGGGACGAGACAATGAAAGCGCCGGCCACCAAGCCTGTGATGTACGGATAGAGCACGATCAGCAAGCTCCACTGTACCTCTAGCTCGTTCGGATACACAAAACCTTCCATCGTTACCGTACTCCCTCTTCCAAACCCGCGTAGCAAACCTTCGGCCGGGTTCCCAGATCGGGCTTCAGGACGGCGACTCTTTCGCCCGCCACCGCCTTCCTCACAGAGCTCCCTGGATCATCCAGGTCCCCAAAGATCCTGGCCCCAACGGGACATGCTTCCACACAGGCCGGCCGGCGCCCCCTGGTGATCCGGTGGTAACACCAGGTACACTTGTCCGCCACCCTCATGCGAGGATCGAGGAATCTCGCTCCATAGGGACATGCCTGGATGCAGTATCTGCATCCGATGCACCGGTCCCTGTCAATCAGGACTACCCCATCCTGCGTGATGTATGTGGCCCCGACCGGACATACCTGCACACACGGTGGATTCTCACACTGATTGCAGAGCTTGGGAACGAAGAAGCTCTTGCGGATCACCAGGTCTTCGTACTGTGCATTGTAGCGCTCCGCTTCGAACCCGTTGATCCCTCCCTCCGGAGAGTCAACGAACACCTCTCCTTCCTCAGTAATCACGTATCTCTCGACCCAGGTTCTGTTGCATTCATGGTCGAGGGGGACATCGTTTTCCAGTTTGCAGGCCAGGACGCAGCGGCCACAGCCGATGCATTTCTTGGTATCGACGACAAACCCCCAGTGGTGCTCCTCCAGCTTGGGCCTGGCTAACCCTGCCGGCGGTGCTGCTGTTCCATCGCCCGAGACGTGGTTCTTCCGAAACGTGCGCACGAGTGCCGTCGGAGCACCGCCGATGATGGCAAGTACCCCCAGCAACCCCTTGGCTGTGGTTTTCACGAAGTCGCGGCGTGAAAGGTTCATCCTTCGCATCGTCTCCTACTTGCTTTTGTGGCAGGTCCGGCACATGTCGTTCGTACGGCCGGTATGGTCTTTCGGGGAAGGTAACAATCCCTCAGGGTCGTGGCACAAGAGACAGTTGGAACGCCCTTGCAGACGGTGAGGGATCCTTGGAAAGCTGTTTGTCAGTGATACGAGGATCGGTGTCTGAGACGCCTCGGGGGGCGCCGTCAGAGGCACATGACAGCCCAGGCAGAGTTCATTGGTACGTCCAGCGTGGCCTTCAGGAAAAGCCACGATCCCCCCTGCACCATGGCAGGCCAGGCAGTCCCCCCGATCCTCCACGCTATGAGCAATCTCCGGGGCTGTGGCACCCTCGGTTTGTGCCTGTAGTAACCCTTCGGGATGGTGCGGATTGTGACAGCTCACGCACGTCCATTCTTCCGAGTGGCTCTGGTTATCAATCTGGGGAAAGTTGCCAGGCCTGGAGAAGAGTTTTCCATGACAGGTCTTGCAGAAATCCGGTGAGGTCTCCACGACCAGCTTCGCCCCTTTTCGCAGATGTGCCTGCGCCGGGCCGTGACAGCCCTCGCAACTCACGACGTAGTGCTTTGACCTGCTCCATTGAATGAACTGATCCGGATGGCACTCACCGCAATCGGGGAGTCCGAGATACTGCACGGGCTGGGACGCCCATTCTCTTGTGGTTGCTTCTTTATTCGTGCCACTTAGGACGACGTCATACTGCGCAAGTAGGCCCTGAACAGACGTACTCGGAACGGTTACGCGCTTGAGCGCAAAGAGACTAGCCAGAAGTATGGCTAACAGGATACCGGCTCTAACCAGATGTCTCATTTTGAACATAGTCACAGACTCCAGTCAGGCAGCTCTCTGAGCCACCAGCCTTCGCATCCGCAGTAACAGATCACGGGTATCAAACGGCTTTTGAACGTAGTCGTCTGGCCGAAGCTGGCGGATGAACTTCGAGTCGGGTGGTTCCACCGACATGATGATCACCGTGGTATCACACAGCGACTCCATTGATCTGACAGCGCCCAATACCTCCCAGCCACTAATGTCTGGCAGATGAAGATCCAGGAAAATGATATCCGGTCCCCTGTTTTGGACGACCTCCAGGCAATCCTGACCGGTGTTGGCCTGGATCACTTGTGTATAGTCGTCCTCAAGGTTCACCGTCAGTAGATCCACCATCCTTTGGTCGTCATCGACTACCAAAACCTTGGAATGGGCCACGTTCTTCTCCGTGCTCACAGCTCGGGATACCTGGTTTGGACAGCACATTGCTCTTTTCATTGTATTGTACTGGGATTAAAAGGGCATAAATAGGAGAGCAGCGGACATTAACAAAGCGTTAAAACGAGGAGGCGCCCAGCCCTGCGGGCGATCTTTCGGCGGTAGAAAAAAGAACGTGTCCCATTGCGGGGCACGCCCATCCCAGGTCTTGATGTCGTGGATCTCTACGAAGCCTGCGCAAACACGTAACCGAAACCGGGCTCGGATCGGATATACTGTGGCTGGTCTGGGTTCTTCTCTATCTTACGGCGAAGCCGGCTGATGTAGACCCTGAGATATCCAATCTCGTTCTCATACTCAGGCCCCCACACCTTGCGCAACAGGTCCTCGTGCAACATCACCCGGCCGGCGTTGATGGCCAACTGGTACAGCAGCTTGTACTCCGTGGGGGTAAGTCTCACCTCCTGACCCTGCACAGTCACCCGGCGCTGCACAAAGTCTACCTGGACACCCCCGCAGGCAAAGACAGGTTGCGGTCTGACCCCTTCTGAGAGCTCCACACGCCGCAGTACCGCTCTGGCCCTGGCCAGCAGTTCCTGAGCGCCAAATGGCTTCGTCAGGTAGTCGTCGGCGCCGAGATCCAGGCCCTTCACTTTGTCCGCCTCTTCGGCCTTGGCGGTCAGCATAATGATGGGCACCATGGAGAATTCGCGAATGCGCTTGCACACCTCAAATCCGTCTATGTCGGGCAACATGATGTCCAGGATGATCAGGTTCGGCTGCTTTAGTTCAGTCAAGTTAATGGCAGCACGGCCCTGAGCTGTGGTGATCACTTCGTACCCCACCGATTGGAGGTTGGCGCGCACGAATCGCACCAGGCGCGGTTCATCGTCTACGACCAGAATGTGTGTTTTCCTCATGGGAGACCTCACCAGCATGCAATAGTCCAAGGGCGAAGGAGAAGGTGCTGCCTCTACCCGATGTGCTTTCCGCCCAGATCCTACCCCCCTGGGCTTCCACGAGCCCCCGAGCGATGGACAGCCCCAATCCACTCCCACCGACACGACGTGTCAGGGGGGTGTTCACCTGGTAAAACCTGTCGAAGATCCGGTCCAGATGCTCTGGGGGGATGCCTACACCCTCATCGCTGACGCTCACGGTCGCTTCTTTCTCATTAACTACCCCTTGAATCACGATTTGCCCACCGTCCGGCGAGTACTTCACCGCATTTTCAATCAGGTTATCCAACACCTGTTCAAGCCGCCGCGGGTCGGCTTCCACCATGGGGAAGGGATCAGGGAATCTTATGGTGAACGTGTGCCGGTCGGTTCGGGAGGCAAATTTGGCCACCGATTGTTGCACGATGGGCACCATCCGCACTGGCTGTTTCTCGATGTCCAGGACGCCAGCCTCCATCTTGGACATCTCCAACAGGTTGTCAATCAGCCCTCGCAGCTTGTCGCTTTCCTCATCAATGATCTCGAGAAACTCCCGCTGGGTGGCCCGATCCCACTGAGCATCCTCACGCAACAGGGTGGTGGCATACCCTTTGATGGAAGCTAGGGGTGTCCTCAATTCATGGGAGATTGTGGAGATGAATTCCGATTTCAGTCGGTCTGCTTCTTGCAGTGCTCTTGCCTCATCGGCCTCCTTGAGCAGGCGAGCGCTCTCGAGGGCGGTAGCGATCTGATCGGCCATGGCTTCCAGGAGGCGGAGATCTGATTCGGTGAACGGTTGGACTGTCTGATAGCTCTCCAGGAGGAAACTGCCCACGGCCCGGTTCCTGGAGGTGAGGGGTGCACAGATCGCGCTTTGCGCCCGGTTTGAGTCCATCGTCGCCTTTTGCAGGCAAGAGCGGTTCTCTGGGCTCAGTGTCTCCATTCCTCTTGCCATTTCCTCGGGGGTGGCGAAAAGCATGGCTTCAGCGGAGGCGAAAACCTGCCCCGGAAATCCTTCTCCGGCCTCCAGCTCCATCCGGGAGAGGTACTTGAGGTCGAACCCGAAGGCGGACCGCACCACAAGCCGTTCCCGGCTTTCCTCATATAGATAGAGTGCCCCGGCCTCGGCCGGTTTGAGAAGCGCAACCGCCCGGGTGACCACAGAGTCAAGGACCGCGTCGAGATCCAGGGTGGAGGCAAGGATCCGGGTGATCTCCAACAGAGCGGAGAGCTCCCGGGTCCTGTGTTCCACCTTGTCCTCCAGCTCCTGGGTCCACTGCTCGATCTCCTCATAGGAGACCTCGAGTTTCACGCGCATGGCTTCGAAGGTCCGCGCCAGGACACCGATCTCGTCCTCACCCATGGGGGGAACCGCTGTCGTCAGGTCTCCGGCTGCGATTCTCTGTGCCGCAGCGGTGAGCATCTGGACTGGCTCCAGAACGCTCCTGGTTGTCAGCCACACCAGCAGCAGAGCGACGATGAGCGAGATGGCACCAGCCAGAAGCAACCTTCTCTGCAACCTATGAGTGAGGATGAGGGCCTCCCCTTCCTCCTGCTCCACTGAAAGTCCCCAGGAGGCCCGGCTGAGAGAGGCGAAGGCGATGATTTCCCGTTTCTGGGTTCCTTCCTCCACAACCACGTAGCGGGCTACCCCGGTCTGCTTGTCGCGGATCATGGGCACGAAGAGATCGCTGTGGTGGCTCTTCGTGAACAGGTGCTCCGGCCGGGTCCCGCCGATCACAACCCCGTTCTCGTCCACGATTTGGACATACCCGGTTTTCCCCACGCGGATGGATTGAATGAACCCCCCGATGCTGGGATGATCCATTTCGATGACTACGTCAATCAGGCCAGTCGTCCTGCCCTCCGCATTTCGAAGCGGGATTGCCAGGTAAGGTGCTGGTTTCTCGGTGGCGCCCAGTGTGACGAGACCGGAAACGCTCGGATCGCCTGTCTGCAGGGTTCTCCGAATGTGAGGCTGGTGGATCAGATTGGAGCCGATGAGCGTGGGGCGGTAGGGTTCTGTCCAAAGCACGACACCATTGTCGTCCAGGAGGAGAGCCAGGTGGGCGAAGGCCTGTACCTGGGCAAAGGCATCACGGAGTAGCTCCTTTTCGTGCCCAAGGTCGTCATCTTGCAGATAAACGGGCCTTGAGGCGGCGACTTTCTCCAACCGGCCCAGGATCTCTTCGAGATGGCGGTCGATGTGCTCAGCCGCCACCTGGCCGAGCACCAGGCGCTCCTGAAGGGTGGTTTCAACGCTCTCTCTCAGTGCCTCCATACCCAGGAAGCCGAAGAGGCCCACGAGAGCCAGGAGCCCCAGAATGACCAGCAGGCTTATTCTCGTTCGCAGGCTGATCCTGGCAAGAAAGGACATGGGATGCTTCCCAACCAAAGCAAGCAGCCCACCGCACTGCATACGGGTGGGCTGCGCGCACTACGGACCGAGGCGCACAGCTCTCCGCTTCCCTGATGCAACGCCTCGATGGTAGATCTACCGCCCTTGCCTGATCAATCAGGCCTTGCGCCTTGTTCGATCCAGGTGTGCATCATGCGGATCTGCTCTGGGGCCAATAGCCCACTCATGGGCATGCGATCCACGTCTTCTGCAGTGCCGATCAGGGTCAGGTACAACAGGCTCTTCTCCGGCTGGCCGGGGATGATGACCGGCTGGTGCCGGCCTGTGTACATCAGGGACCGGTAGCTGCTTACGTCAAAATCGGCGTAGGTTTTCTCTCCGCCGTGGCAAGCCAGACACTTCGACTCCAGCAAGGGCGCGATGTGGGTCTTGAAGCTGAGCATCAGGGGCGTCGGCGTCGGTTGGGGCTGGCGCACGGCCGCAAGGTTGCGCTGGGCGGCCAGATAGCTGGCCATGTCCTTGATTGCGTCGGGGCTGAGCTTGTCGGCGAAGTTGGGCATTTCCGCACCAGGGATCGTAGTCTCTGGATCCTCGATGGTCTGGCGCAGCCAATCGATGTCCCGATAGGTACCCACAGCAGAGAGGTCTGGCCCCCTGTCACTGCCTTGGCCGGCGATGGCGTGGCAGCCCATGCACAGGCGCTCAAAGAGGATGGGGGCCAGGTCGGTGTACTCGGTACCCTGGCCTGTCTCGACTGCGGCCTGCTGCATTTCTGGGGCTGGAGCCGGCGCGCCAGCCCCGCCCTGTGCCGCCAGGTAGCGTGCCAGGTCTTCTATCTGCGCGTCTTGCAGCTTGTCCTGGAAGACCGGCATGTCCTCGCTTAGCCCGACGGCCTGGGGGGACACGATGGCCTGGTAGAGCCAGTTCTTGTCACGCGTACTGCCGATACTGCTGAGGTCGGGGCCTTTGTTGCTCCCGCGGCCCGCGATCATGTGGCAGCGAATACAATGATCCTGGAACAGTTTCGGCGCGGCCGCGCTGTACTGGGTCGCCGATGTGATGTCCTGGATGTAGGCGATGATCGCCTCTGTCTCTGATGGTAGAAGGTTGAGTTCGGGCATGACCGAGCCCGGCACCTGATGCTGTGGATTTTCGAAGTGCTGCTTCAGCCAGTCCGCGTCCTGAGCATGCGGTGCCATAGCCAAATCCGGACCGACGGTACCTCCGCGTCCGTTGATGCTGTGGCAAAAGGTGCATTGGAGTTCGTGCACCAGGTGTTGACCTTCTGCAACGAGGGGTTTTTCTGCAGATGGTGGATTCACCAGCGGAGAGCGAGCCCCCATGAAGGTCAGCACGACGATGCCGGCCAGGACCGAAGCACCGATGGAGGTCGAAATCGGCCGATCAAGCGGGTGCCGGCGGAGGGGATGAGAGTCGATGAAAGGCAGCACAAACAGAAGCAGGATAAACAGGGTCGGGATGATGATGGCTGCCACGGCTTCCATCGAGCCCGGGAAGAATTTCAGAAACTGGAACAGGAACAGGAAATACCACTCGGGGCGCGGGTTGTAGGACGCACTGCTGGGGTCAGCACGAGCTTCCAGTTCGGCACCCTTCAGGACAGCCAGAGTTAAGATGATGAGAAACACGATCAGTGCCGCGATGGCGTCCTTATAGACAATAAACGGATAGAAAGGCTTGCCCGCTTTCTTGAGTCTGGTATAATGTTGCCAGTACGCATCCTTGAGTGACGGTATCATTGCGGCGCTCCCTCCCAAATCTTGGACTCCGATGATTCAGGTTCCCACCCGATGTTCTCGTCCAATGGTGTGTCGCGTGCCCGTTCCGGTGGAGCAGAGATACCATGTTTAACCACCAGGTACAGATGTACGCCGATGAGGCTCGTGGTGATGGCCGGCAGGAGCATTACGTGGAAGGCGAAAAAACGGTTGAGCGTCATGGCCCCCAGCGTTTCCCCACCACGCAGAACTTTCGTCATCAGATCACCCACCAATGGGGCCTGGCCGGCCAGGTTGGTCCCGACCATAGTCGCCCAGTACGCTTTCTGATCCCAGGGCAGGAGGTAGCCCGTGAAACCGAAACCGATGGTCACCAGAAGCAAGACAACGCCTACTATCCAGGTGACCTCCCGGGGGTACTTGTAGGCTCCCATGAAAAACACGCGCACCATGTGCAGGAACACCAGCAGCACCATGGCGCTGGCTCCCCAACGATGGATGCCGCGCAGCAGCCACCCAAAAGCGACTTCGTTATTGATGAAAAGGATACTGTCATAAGCATGATCTGGCGTTGGAACGTAGTTCATCGCCAGGAAGATGCCGGTGACGGCCTGCACGGTGAACACGAACAGGGTGGCACTCCCGAGAGTGTACACCCAACCGATGCCTTTCGGCATCAGACGGTCCAGGAGCGCTTCCTGAATTGTCCGCGTTCCGGTTCGTTCGTTGATCCAGTCACCCAGGCGGGTAGAAACGGCCATCGCTGTGCCTCCTGTTTCCCTTCGTGTCAGACCTCGCTGCCCTGGATAAGCTCGCCGATGATGACCTTGCCATCCTCGACCCTGACCTCGTAGTGGTCCAGGCTACGGGGCGGCGGTCCTTGCACAACCTGGCCATCGATGGTGAAGGCGGCGTTGTGGCATGGACACAGGAACAATTTCTGCTCTTCATTCCAACTATAGGGGCAGCCAAGGTGGGTACAGTGGGGATCGAAGGCGGTGAAAGTACCGTCTTCATTCTTGACCAGCCACACTGAGGAGCGACCGCTGGTTGTCATCCAGCCTTCCTTACGTCGCCACGCGTAAGCTTTCTCCACAGGCTTCGCGGTCTCGATTTCACTGGCGTCGGCAACAGTGATCCAGCCGCTGCTGCCCCCGCCCTGGCCAGATCGGGTAGAAACCAGCCACCTGGGCCGGGCCAACTGATCGACTTGAGCGTACACCTCATTGTCCTTCAAGGCCGGGGACAGGAAGTAACTCACGATTGGAAGTCCGAGCAAGGTACCAATAATACCGCCTACTGCCAGGACGATTCCGTGGAGGAACCGCCGGCGGTCCATCTCCTGATTGCGGCTTACCATTTTCCCTTCCTCCTTTAGCATCTTTGATCAGGGTACCAACATCGCTTTTCGCCCAATCAACGCATCCCACTGCCTCTGCAAGAAAGATACCATAACTAATGCTCATTTGGTATCGTGTCCGGCATGAAATCCGCGCCAGTCAGGCTCCATTTCCATAGCGTCTGGTGCTATTATGTGGTTGAATTGATCGTAATGCCAAACAGGCAAAAAAAGACGCCATTTGCATGGCGTCTTCAAAGACGTTGATACCGGGGCGCGAGGCTACTGCATATCGATGAGGCCGTGGCGTATCGCATATTTGATCAATTCTGCCCGGTTATTCAGGCCAAGCTTCTCGACGATATGCGCGTAGTGGGTTTGCACCGTGCTGAGGCTGATCACCAGGCGCTCGGCGATTTCCTTGTTTGTCAGACCTTCACCAATCAGCGTCAGTACTTCCCGCTCCCGGGGCGTGAGGCCATGGTAGCGGTCCATGGTCTCTCGATCTTGGGTTCGGCTGAGATAGTCGTCCACCAGTTTCTTGGCTACTCTGGGGTATAGGAAGACCTCGCCACGGGCCACCGCCCGCACGGCGGCCACCAGATCCGCCGATGCCGCGCCTTTCAACACATAACCCGATGCGCCGGCCTGCAGCATCTGAAAGAAGTACTCATCGCTCTCGTGCACTGTGAGGGCCAGCACCCCTACCTCGGGACAGCACGCCTTGATGCGCCATGTGGCCTCCATTCCATCGATATCAGGCATGCTGATGTCCATGCATGCCACCTCCGGCCGCATGTTGCACGCCATGGCGATGGCCTGGCGTCCGTTGATCGCCTCCCCGACAACTTCAATGTCGGGTTGAGCTTCCAAGATCAGTCGGATGCCCTCGCGGACAATAGCGTGATCTTCAGCGATCAGTACCCGAATTGGCATCGAACATCACCCCTCCATTTGTCGGTAGTTGAACCTTGACACGCGTTCCCCCGCTGGGCTGGCTGGAAATTTCCAACTGACCACCGAACATCTCGACGCGTTCCTGCATCCCCAGGAGGCCCATGCCGGCTCCCGTGTCTCGCTGGGCGTAGACAGTCTGCATGTCGAACCCCTGACCGTCATCCTTCACCTCAAGCTTAACCTGTCGTGGTTCCCAGGTCAAGCAGATTTGAACGTTGCCGGGATGCGCATGCCTGGCGACGTTGTTGATGGCTTCCTGGGCGACACGAAACAGCGCCGTCTCCAATTCTGGCCGTAGCCGGCGTGGCCGGCCCTCCGTCTGGAATGTGACCGTGGCTCCGGTAGACGCCAGGTGCGTTGCCGCGTACCACCGGATGGCGGGCACCAGACCCAGATCATCCAGCATGGTCGGTCGCAAATCCAGGATGAGCTGGCGAGTCTGTTCCAGGGCACGGGCACTAATCTCCCTGGTCCGGGCCAGTTGGGCGTGCACACTCTGCAACTCAGACCCGAGGACATCCTCGGTGCTGTCCAGACTCATGATCAGTCCTGTCAGGGATTGGGCCAACTCGTCGTGGAGTTCACGGGCAATGCGCTTCCGTTCTGCTTCCTGGGCGCTGATGATCTGTTTCAGGAGTTGGGCACGAACAGCCTCTTTCTCCTGCAACTCTGCGTACAGCCGCTCCAACTCTGCCGTGCGCTGGCGAACCTGGTATTCCAGACGTGCCTTCTCCTCCATGCCCTCCGCCATGCGGTTGAACGCCTCTGCCAGTTCCCCCAGTTCGTCCCCGCTCCGAAAGTCAGCTCGTTGACTCAGATCGCCCCTGGAGAAGGCACGCACGAGAGCTGTCAGCCGGTCCACTCGTTTGACGACAATGGGATCCATGGTCGCGCCCAGCATGAGGGCCCCCAGCAACAGTGCACCTCCAAGGAAGAGCAGCGATCGCCACAGGTCCTCACCGAGATGTTGATCCATGGCTTGCAGAGAGAGATCTGTGATCAGTACCCCGTTGTAGCGATCTGCCGGATCGTGGCAGGCATAACACACCGGTTTGTTCGCGATGGGATTGCAGTTGCGCAAAACTTGCCCCACCCCGGGAACGGTCAGCACAGCACTGTATCTGCTTTGATTGGTTGAGTTGGGGGTGTGGCATTCGATGCACCCGTTTTCCGTGATGCTAATTGTGCGACCCACGTCGCGGCCGCCGGGTGCTGCCCGGACTTCGGACCGGGTGTTCAAAAGGAACATGTCTCGGACCTGAGGGTTGGCGGCGATGTTGTCAATGCTCTTCTGAATCGTAGCGAGATCCTGGTCCAGCATTGCTTCTGTGAGGCTGCCCTCAATTGCACGTCCCAGGGCTGTGGCCGTCCTGGCAGCCGTGGCCAGCTCGTGGCTGCGGTGGGTGTTGTACTGGGTGTAGGCGAAGGCCCCCAGAGCCAGCGACAGGGGTAACAGTACCCCCAACATCATTTTCAGTCTCAGGCTGATGCGCATTGCCGGCCCCTCACTCTCGTGGTCGTTGAGTCTTTCACTTGATATTAGGCGAGAAGCGCGATACCGTCAAGTTGAGATTGCCCTGGCCCTTGCTCGCCAGGCTTTGACACAAGGGGGTGGGCATGCTAGAATGCATTGGACGGGAACGCTTGCGAAGGTTCGCAAGGGTGGCTGAATGCACACCTGAGTAGTTGCGGTCGCTCAATTATACACCATCCCTGGCTTGCCATGAGAATAGAGCCGGCAGCGCTGTACTATCCATCATCATCCGCCGTTTTCACGCCAGTTCCTGATATTCTGTGGCCTGCGCGGAGGCGGACGTGACGAGTTCGGGGCGCTTCTGTGAGAGCTTCGTTGAAGCCGGCTGGCTGGCAGTGGCTGTCCTGGTCGCTACCTTTCTGAACCCGTTTAGCGATCAGGTCTTTGAGCCGGATAAAGCGGCCTTGTTGCGAATGTTGGCCGTTCTGATGGTGGCGGCGTGGCTGATCCGAAACCTTGACGGCAGCGTACTTGCCTCATTCCGCGTGTCGAGAGAGACCGGAGCCGGTCCCCTGGTTCGTCCTGCGTATGAACAGCCCATTGCCGGCGTGACGCTGCTCTTGCTCCTGGTATATCTCACCTCAACCATCACCTCGGTTGCGCCCCGACTCAGTTGGTGGGGCTCCTATCAACGCGCGCAGGGTACATACACGTTCCTGGCATATCTGGGCCTGTTCTTCATGGTTCTGTCCGTCCTCCGGCGTGTGGACCAGCTCGAACGGCTGATCACAGTTTTGCTCTTCACCTCGTTTCCGGTTGCGCTTTATGGCATTCTCCAGCACTACGGCATGTCGCTGCTCCAGTTCTCGGAAGGGGGCGTCGAGACCCGTGTGATTTCGACGTTGGGCAACGCCATTTTCCTGGCTGCGTACCTGGCGATGGTGGTGCCCCTGACGCTGTGGCGGCTTCTGGAATCGGGTGCGGCGTGGTCTACATGGCGTATTCGGACGACCATCGCGATTGTTCTGTACGGTGGGTTGCTGGTGCTCCAATTGGCGGCGATCGTTTTCACGCAAAGTCGTGGCCCAATCCTGGGGTTGTTGGTTGAGCTACTTCTCTTTGTCTTGCTGGTTGCATTGCTGCGCCGGCAACGCTGCTGGGCACTGGCCGGCGTGTTGGTGACAGGGGTAGTCGTTGCCTTCCTGCTGGCCTTGAACATCCCTGGCCCGCTTGGCGACTCGCTCCGAAGTCTGCCCTACGTGGCGCGTTTCGGCGAATTGGCCGGCGCGGGAGCTCAAACGGTGCAGGCCCGTGCCCTGGCGTGGGATACCGTGCTGGACACGGTGCGCGCTGAGCCAGGCCGAATTGTGGTGGGTTATGGCCCGGAAACGATGAAATCTGTCCTCACCCGTTTCATGCCGGCGGAGCTGTGGGTGCTTCAGGGGGGTGGCCAATACGGCACATTCGACCGGGCCCACAACGCGGTCTTGGATGCCTTGTATGCCAGCGGAATCGCCGGAGTTGTGGTCTATTTGCTCCTCTATGGAGCGGTCTTCTACCAGGCGCTTCGGTGGCTTGGACTGCTCCGGACATTGCGGCAGGGTGGTGTTCTGATTGGCTTGCTGGTGAGCGGAGTGGTGCTTGGGTTGCTTGTCCCCTGGCTGTGGCGCAGCGATCTGGCGCTTGCTGCTATCGGCATGCCGGCCGGGATGATCGCCGGCATGGTTGTGTATTTGCTTGGTCAAGTCGTCCGTGCATCGGCTGATGCTTCGCCGGAGGCTGGGACTCGTCACCTGCTGCTGGCAGCGTTGCTGGCTGCCATTGTGGGTCATTTCGTGGAGACCCAGACCGGCATTGAGATCGTGGTCACGCAGACCTGTTTCTGGTTGTACACAGCGCTTCTGATCCTGCTCGGCACTGGCCGAATCGGGGAGTCGGAGCCGGCTCGCAGCCCCGCTCCGCAGCCGGCGGGCCGGGGGCGGGCCAGGCGTGGCCGGCGGAGTCGGCGACAGGCTGATGGTACTGGTTTCGCCTTTGCACAGGAGGCGGGATCTGTCGCTGCGATGGCTCTGGTTGCGGCTGTGCTGTTGGGAACATTAAGCTATGCGTTTGTCCATGGCTTTAATGTGCCAGGAGCACGCAGGCCGGCCCAGGCGTTGGTCAGCGTCACCTGGCTGTTTGCCGGGTTGATGATTCTGTTAGAGCACCATCGGTCTGCGGCGGATACCGAGTTGCTCAGCAGTGATGCATTGACGTACGCCACGGTTTCACTTTTCTGGGTATTGCCATTTGCTCTGTACCATCGAGTAAACGCCACGATGCTGGATCGACTGAATGGCGTCTACCTGGTTTTCCTGGCATGGATGTTGCTGACGGTTGTCGGGATCGCTGTAGCATTGCAGTGGGGTCGTCGTTCGGCCCGTGCAAGGCTCCGATCCGATCAGGTTGTCCTGTACGCTCTGATTGTCTTGTTGGCGCTGGCGCTGGCGTGGCGGGTGGATATGAGGCGCATTCAGGCTGACATCCATGAGAAGGTAGGAAAGACGGCCATGGGGGCCGGCTTGTGGGAGCAGGCGATCCCGAATCTCCAACAGGCGGTGGCCTTGCAACCTCAGCAGGACCAATACTACGTTTACCTTGCCGGGGCGTACGTGGAACAGGCGCGACTCCTGCCCGAGCCGGCGGCGAAGGATGCCCAGATGGAGCGAGCGCGCCAGATTCTGGAACAAGCCCGGGCTCTGGCACCCCGCGACAGCGACGAGCCGCGACAGTTGGGGTTGACCTATCGCCTGTGGGCTGACTGGGCCCAGGATGACGCCACGCGCCGGCAGCGGCTTGAAACATCGCTCGGCTACTACCGGGCCGCAGTGGGTCTGAACCCGCAGAATCCCGATCTTCGTCTGGATTTGGCCGGCACATACTTCGCGTTGGGGATGAATGAAGAAGCGTTTGCGCAGTATCGGCATGCTGTGGCGATTGGGTCGCCGAACCACCTGGGGCGTGCCTATGCCGGCCTGGGGGACATCTATCTGCTGCGGGGTCAGTTGGACGAGGCGGCAGAGGCGTATCGGCAGGCGATCAAGGCTGGCCGAGATCACCAGACGGTTCTGGACGCGCGAATGCGCGCTGCGGAAAGGCAGCCGGCCGACATCCAGGCCCGTCTGAGTCTGGCACTCGTATATGCGGCTGCAAAGCGCCAGGGCGATGCTCTCAATGAACTGAAAGCTGCCCTGGATCTGGCCTCAAGCGATGCGGAGCGGGCCGAGGTAGAGAAATTGATCGAAATCGTACAAAAGTAGCGGAGGGAGAGGGATTCGAACCCCCGGTGACGCAAGCGCCACAGCGGTTTTCAAGACCGCCGCCTTAAACCACTCGGCCATCCCTCCGCACTGATCATAATTATAGCAGACAACAGCAGGGGTATCAATTTTCCACGAACCGACGAGATCCCCGCGCATCTGGCGGGACGCCCCCATCCTCTCTGTCTCTCTCCTTCACCCCCTCACCCGTGCTCACCGGCCGGCAGTTCCGTCCGCCGGGATAACCTCCAAACCGCCCATGTAGGGGCGCAAGACCTCGGGCACGACCACGCTGCCATCCGCTTGCTGGTAGTTTTCCAGAATGGCGATCATGGTGCGCGGCAGGGCCAACCCCGAGCCGTTCAGTGTGTGAACGAATTCCGGCTTTGCTCCCGGCTCCGGCCGATAGCGGATGTTCGTCCGGCGGGCCTGGAAAGCCTCGCAGTTGCTGCACGAGCTGACTTCCAGCCACTCTCCGCAGCCGGGAGCCCACATCTCGATGTCGTATTTCTTCGCGGCGGTGAAGCCCAGGTCACCTGTCACCATCTGCACCACACGATGCGGGATTCCCAGCGCGCGTGGTACGTCTTCGGCGTTGTCCAGCAGCGTCTCCAGCTCGTCGTACGAGGTTTCGGGTGTGGTGAACTTGTACATCTCCACTTTGTCGAACTGATGACCTCGCTTGATGCCCCGCACATCGCGGCCGGCGGCGAACTTCTCGCGCCTGAAACACGGGCTGTAAGCGACATAATAAAGCGGTAACTCGTCGGCCTCCAGAATTTCGTCGCGGTGCAGATTGGTCAGGGGAATTTCGGCGGTGCCGACCAGCCACAGGTCATCCTCGACGTCGTGGTAGATGTTGGCGGCGAATTTTGGGAGCTGGCCGGCGCCCCACATGCACGCCTCTTTCACCACCGCCGGCGGATAAATCTCGGTGTAGCCATGTTCCTGGACATGGAAATCCACCATCCAGGCGATGAGGGCGCGCTGCAGCCGGGCACCCATCCCCCGCAGCACGTAGAATCGGCTGCCCGACAATTTCACTCCGCGCTCGAAGTCGATGATGCCCAGCATGGGGCCCAGGTCCCAGTGGGGCAGCGGCTCAAAGCCGAAGTCGTCGGCCGTTTTGGGCGAACCTTCCCGGCGGATGACGATGTTCTCGCTGTCATCGGCGCCCACGGGCACGCTCTCATGGGGCAGGTTCGGCACCAGCATCATCGCGTCATGGAGCCGGCCCTGCACATCGCGGAGCTGACCCTCCAGCGTGCCAATCCGCTCATTCACCTGCCGCATTTCCTTGATGAGCGGCTCCCGCTGGGCCGGGTCCTTCATCGTACCGATTTGTTTTGATGTCACGTTCCGCTGGTGGCGCAATGCCTCCAGCTCTTGCAGAATCCCGCGTCGCTCCTCGTCCAGCGCAATGATCTCGTCAATCGGCGCATCGGTATGAAGCTTTTCTAGTGCATCTTTGACCTGATCGGGGTTCTCTCGGATGTATCTAAGATCCAGCATTGCAAAACCTCCTACCCGTAAACCAAAACGCCCCTCATCCTGCAGGACGAGAGGCGCTCGCGGTGCCACCTGACTTTGTCGTGATCTCGCGATACACGACCTCGGTGGGTCGTTTGACCCTCGCTCGATAACGGGAGCTGGCCGGCTATGCCTACTCAGAAGAGCCTGATGAGGTAGAAGGGACTTCCTTCTGGCTCCCTGTCTCGTCTTTTCGACACGCAACTCGGGAGTGGATTTCCGCCGCATCGATGACCCATTCTCAGCACCCGGGATCTCTGTCCACCGAGAGGCGGCGTACTCGGCTCCGTCATCGTCTGTCCGTGTTGGTTGATCAAGATTATACCATTGCTAGAGGTTTGCTGTCAAAGCGCGCGACGAGATTGCCATGAGGTGGGGCGGAGACAGGATTTGGAGCCACTACATGGGGCCAGACAACGCTCAAGCCGGCACAGAGAGGAGCCTTGTGGAGGAAAGCTTCGTGGCCCATACTCCGTCCGTTCAGTCAGAATGGAGAAATCGTCGATCATCAGGCTAACGGCGCGTTTCGTCTTCTTATTGGGCATGGTTCATTTTTCCGAGAAGTCAGGTTGACACCGCTTTGTGTGCCCGTTCCTAACCGACTTGACATGCCTCCTCTGGAGGTGTACAATGTGACCGGACAGTCATGTGACCAGTAGGTCATATCCGGCGGAGCACAGTGATGCCAAAAGATACCTTTTTCAACCTGCCCGAAGACAAGCGCGCTCTGATTTGCCAGGTCGCAATCGAGGAGTTCGCCGCGCACGCATTCGAGCAGGCCAGCATCAACCGCATTGTGGCAAAGTCTGGCATTGCGAAAGGCAGTTTTTACCAGTATTTCGAAGACAAGAAGGATCTGTTCCTGTACCTGCTAAGATTGGCAGGGGAGGCAAAACTCAATTATCTTGCCCCCCTCATGAGCAATCCTGAGCAGTATGATTTTTTCACGCTGCTGAGAAAATTGTATGTGGCCGGAATTCAATTTGCCGTAGAGTACCCGCAATATGCTGAAATCAGCAAGAAACTGCTGGCAAACAAGGGAAAGCCCATCTACGAGGAATTCATGGGCGAGAGTATGTCCGCCGCCTATGAATTCTTTGAGTCGCTGCTGGAAAGCGCAATCCAGAGAGGCGAAGTCAGGGCGGATATCGATGTCAAAATGCTTGCTTACCTGATTGCATCGATGAATACGCTTGTTGTGGAGTACTATATCGAGCATATTGCCCCGAACTACGATGAACACATGTTGGCCACAATCGACCAGTTCATCACCTTCCTCAGAGACGGCATCGGCGCGCCCGCCCACACCGATGAGCAACCCATACGCCAGAAGGAGCGCAACCATGAGCGTCATTGAAACCCACAACCTGACCAAGTTCTACGGCAAGGCGCGGGGCATCATCGATGTCTCGTTCCAGGTCGAAGAGGGCGAAATCTTCGGCTTCATCGGGCCGAATGGCGCCGGCAAATCAACCACCATCCGGCTGCTCTTGTCCCTGATTTATCCCACCAGCGGAAGCGCCACCATCTTCGGCAAGGACTGCATCAAATACGGGCCTGAACTCCGGCAGGAAATCGGCTATCTGCCCTCCGAAGTTTTCTATTACGAGCGCATGAAGGTCATTGACTTGCTCAAGTATTCGGCCAGTTTTTACACAAAGGACTGCACCCAGCGTATGCATGAATTGGCCGAACTGATGGAGTTGGAATTGAACCGCCGCATCGAAGACCTCTCTTACGGCAACAAGAAGAAAGTGGGCATCGTACAGGGTCTTTTGCACCAGCCCAAATTGCTTTTTCTCGATGAGCCTACCGCCGGCCTCGACCCCCTGATGCAGCGCAAATTCTTCGACCTCATCCGGGAGGAGAATCAACGCGGGGTGACGGTCTTTTTCTCGTCGCACATCCTGGGCGAAGTGCAAAGGCTGTGTAACCGCGTGGGCATCATCAAAGAGGGTCGTATCATCGAAATCTCAGACATCCGCACACTGCAACAGGACAATTACAAGAAAATCAGAGTTGCCGCGGACGGTCTCGAGCCTACGTTTTTTGAGATGCCCGGTGTTACCAATCTGGAGAGCAATAATCACGCAATCCGCTTCTTCTACAAGGGTGACATCAATACGATCATGAGGAAGATCAGTGCGCTAACGGTCTCCGACGTGACGATTGAAGAGCCGACCCTGGAAGAAATCTTCATGCACTACTACGAATAAGGTGATGACCATGAGCACCAACATTTTCAAGCACGAATTCAAAATGCACCTGCGCTCGGCAATCACCTGGTCGGTGGCTGCCGCGGCGGTGGTTTTGCTCTATTCTTCAATATTCCCCTCCTTTTCCAAAGATGCGGCGCTATTGAATGAGGCGATGGCCAGTTTCCCGGAGGGATTTCGGGCAGCCTTCGGGCTGAGTGACATTGACCTGTCAACCGTGCTGGGCTTCTTCAGTTTCGTCTATCTGTTTCTGCAGATACTGCTGTCCATCCAGGCGGCCAATTACGGCTTCTCGCTGGTCTCCATCGAAGAACGCGAACTGACGGCCGACTTTCTGCTGGCGAAACCGGTGGCGCGTCCCCAAATCATGACCAGCAAACTGCTGGCCGCGCTGGCCAGTTTGGCCATCACCCAAATCGTGGTCTGGGCCAGCACGTTTGGCTTCCTCAACGCCTTCAAAGGGGACAAGACCTACGATGCCAACATCCTGGTTCGGCTGCTCCTGGGCCTGATTGTTTTCCAGTTGTTTTTCCTCACCGTCGGGTTGGTGATTTCCTTGCTGGTCAAACGGGTGCGCAGCGTCACGCCGTATGCCATGGCGCTGGGTTTTGGCATGTACGTGCTCAGCGCGTTTGGCGACATGCTCGGCGAGAGCGCATTCGAGAAAATCACCCCCTTCAAGCATTTCGACCCGCACTACATCATCAAGAACGGGGCGTATGATGTCCCCCTGGTGATGATCAGTGTGATAGCCATCGTGATCTCTGTGGCCGGCAGTTACTGGCTGTACACCCGCAGAGATATTCCTTCGGTGGCATGAGGAGGCGATGTCATGAACATTTTTCTGAGAGAACTCAAGGCGAACTTCAAATCACTGCTCATCTGGGGTGTGATTGTCGTCCTGCTGACCGTGATTGGCTTTGCCAAATTCTCCGCCTATGCCAATAATCCCGAACTGCTGGCCATCCTGGACAATTATCCGCAGGCCATGTTGGATGCTTTCAACCTGAAGGCCTTCAACCTGACCACGTTGAGCGGCTTTTACGGCGTGATGTACACCTACTACGCGCTCATCGCCAGCATTGCCGCGGCCATGTGGGGCAGCGACATCATCGCCAAAGAAGAGCGCGACAAGACGGTGGAATTCGCGCTCACCCTGCCGGTGACGCGCAGCCGGCTGGTCACGGCCAAAACCCTGGCCGCGCTAGTCCACTGCATCGGCCTGCTGCTGATCATCTGGGGCATCGCGGTCGCCAGCGCGCAGTCCTACCAGCCGGATAGCGAGTTCTACGCCTTCCTGAACCGATCCATGGGGGCGTTGTTCGCGCTGCAGTTGATCTTCCTGGCCATCGGCGTGTTCCTGGGCTGCTCCATGAAGCAATACAAACGCGCCGGCTCGGTCGCCGTCTCCCTGCTGCTGAGCACCTACTTCTTCTCCATCATCTCGGGGATGCACGAGAAACTGGAGTTCCTCAAGTACTTCTCGCCCTTCAAATACTTCGACGCCAGCAAACTGCTGCACGAAGCGAAGGTGGAGCCGATCTACATCGGCATTTCGCTGGGCATCGTCGTCGCCAGCATGGCAGGCGCATACCTGACGTACAACAGAAGAGATTTGTACATCTGAATTCTACCGTACGTTTCACGTTTACATCCAGTGGTACCCGCCATCCGCCGGCAGCACCTCCAGCTCCGCCTCGTCCTGCATCAGGCTGGCACGCAGCCCCAGGCCCTGGACGCCGTCCGCGCCCAGCGCACTGAGCGGGATGACCATCTCGATGGCACACCCATCGGCCACCGCCGGCAAGGACTCGACGAGTTCGCGACGGCCCTCCACCGTCCGGTAAAGCTCCGCCGCCTGTCCGCCAGGGGGGATGACGACTTCCCACGCCTGTCCATCTCGTGTGAGGGTGACACGGATCGACTGGCTGTCGAGGAGGGTGGATAGCTCCACGCGGAGCCGAAGCTCGCTGTCCGTATGGCCGTACGTGAGGCTCCTCAGGCGGACCGATGCCCGCTGCATGGCACCCGTCGAGGTGTGGGGCACAAGCGTACCGAGGCCATGCCATTGCATGACGTCTGGTGTGGCGGCGAGGGGGTGAGTCGCCGGCCGTGCTTGATCCGGCTGCGCGTGGGCCAGCTCAGTCGGCACGGGTGTTCCCGTCCAGCGGTAGACCGCGGCCAGGTAGGCGCGAAACAGGCTGTCGAACAGCATCTCCTGGTCCGACGTGTTCCGGCTGGAATACCACCAGAACCAGTCGCTCCCCTCGGCCACGTGCAGGGCACGCCAGGCACGCTGGACGCCCTCGTCGTCCGCCGGCACACCGCTGCGCTCGATGTAGTCCACCAGATGCCGGCGCGCCTTCGCCAGGGCTTCCCACGCGCCGTTCTGGGCCGGCTCCCCG
Source organism: uncultured Anaerolineales bacterium (assembly GCA_964532665.1). GTDB lineage: Bacteria > Chloroflexota > Anaerolineae > Epilineales > JAANWY01 > CAZHMV01. The sequence continues at coordinate 10,922 of CAZHMV010000020.1, read as the reverse complement.
ATCCACGTCTCAAAGTTCCCCCCGATCCACGAGCCGGCAGATAGCCGCTCGATTCGCAGTTGCGGCGGGTGCGCCTCCAGATACTCGCGCACTGTGACGGTGCGCAGGTCACCCGCCTCGGTCAGTAGCCGGTACAAGCTGCGCAGGAAGACGTCGCCGTTGTGCTGGTAGTACTCCCAGCAGTTCTCCCCGTCCAGAATGATCGGGACCAGGTAGGGCCGGTCCGCGTCGCCCAGTTGCTGCCGGATCCACCGCAGCCGGTAGACCAGATCCTCGGCCGCTGCACGCCCGTCAAATCCCTGATACACGAAGCCGATGCGATCCGAAAGCAGGTGATCTCGGAACACGATCGCCAGCGGCGTGTCGCGGTCATCGGCGCGCAGTGCGTAGGGCTGGTAGAGCAATGCGGGGTTGAGCACGTGTCCCTCACCGCTGCGTCGAACAGGGGTGCCCACCGAGCGAGCCAGCACGTCTTCGTCCGACGCAATCCAGCGAATTTCGTCGGGGATGATGCTCAACATGGCCTGGCTGACACTGCCTTCGGAGGGCCACATACCGTGCAGATGCGTGTCGAAGTGCTCGCGGTAGAAAGCCACAGCGTCTTCGATCTGCCGGCGCGCATCCTCGGGGTGGCGGAAGGCCGGCCTGGGCACCGCCATGCCCGGACTGGCTTCCAGCGCCGCGTCGGAATTGACCAGCAGGGGCAGGATGGGGTGATGATACGGCGAGACCGTGATCTCGATCTGCCCCCGCGCCTGCAACTCGCGATACCGGGGCAAGACCCGGCCAATCATCTCGCGGCTCACGTTGGCGATGGCTCGCACGTCGTCGAGAGTGAAGCCCTGTCCTTTGTGCACCAATCGGTGCAGGGCTTCGTGGCGCTCCAGCCAGTTCGGGTCCATCCAGGCCAGGTTGAACCAGACGGCCAGATCACGATAGTCCTGATCGCTGAAGGCCTGGATGTTTTGCTGCGTTGCCTGCCGGCGCAGCAGCAGCTTGGCGTAGCGCGGGTATTGGCGGATAATGTCGTGGTTGATGCTGAAGAAGTGCTCCAGCATGAAGGCTTTCTCCGCCGGCGTCCAACCCGGGTGCAGGCTCAGGGCCAGCCAGCGGTCCCGGGCGTGGCCGGCGGCGTAGGATGCGAGCTGTTCTAGCAGCGACGGCGCAAAGTTAAACGTGGCGTGGATGTCGGGGTACTCGGCCAATATCTCCGCCATGTGGAGATAGTCCTTGGTGGCATGAAGCCGGGTCCACGGGAGCACAAACTCGCCGGTGACAGGGTCCTGATACACCGGCTGGTGCATGTGCCAGATGAAAGCAACGTACAGGGGGTGGGCCATCGCTTCTCCTGTTGTCGTCTTCGGTGGGACGGCCGGGCCGTGGAACCCTTCGACAGGCTCAGGGCGGCACGTGAAACGCGAAACGTGAAACGTGAAGGGCCACTCGCACCAAAACCATCACGTTTCACGTTTTGCGTTTCGCGCAGTCCGATACTCCCGAAACCAGTCCGATGTAGAGGTATGTGTATGGCCAGTTCCGGCTGAATATCCCTAGCGCGTTCTCAGTTGCGGGAACAGAATCACTTCCCGAATCGATGACTGGTTGGTGAGCAGCATCACCAGCCGATCCACACCGATGCCCAGCCCGCCGGTGGGGGGCATGCCGTACATCATGGCCGACAGGAAATCCTCATCCAGCGGGTGAGCCTCCTCGTCGCCGGCCGCGAACTGCTCGCGCATAGCCTCGAAACGGGCGCGCTGGTCCAGCGGATCGTTGAGTTCGGTGAACGCGTTGCCCATCTCCAGGCCGCCGGCAAACGGTTCGAACCGCTCCACCAGATGGGAGGCATCGGGCTTTCGCTTGGCCAGCGGGCTGAGTTCCACCGGATAATCTGTGATAAACGTCGGCTGGATCAGCGTCGGCTCCACGTACTCGCTGAACAGCTCATCCACCAGCTTGGCCCAGGTTGGGTGGGCGTCCACTGCCAGTTGGCGCTCCTCAATGGCCGCTTGAAGCTCATCCAGCGTGGTGTGGCGCTCAATGTCGATGCCGGCGGTCTCCTTAATCGCATCTCGCATGCTGATCCGGCCCCAGGGCGGTGTGAAAACCACTTTCTTGCCCTGGTAGGTCACCTCTTCGGTTCCCAGCGCCTGGCGGGCAATGAAGGCGACCATCTCCTCGGTCAACTGCATCATGTCGTTGTAGTCGGCGTAGGCCCAGTAGCACTCCATCATGGTGAACTCGGGATTGTGTTTGGTGGACAGCCCCTCGTTCCGGAAATCCTTGCCGATCTCGTAGACCTTGTCCAATCCGCCGATGATCAGGCGCTTCAGATAAAGTTCGTCGGAGATGCGGAGGTAGAAACTCTGATCCAGGGCGTTGTAGTACGTGGTGAACGGTCGGGCCGCTGCACCGCCGTAGAGGGGTTGCAGGATCGGAGTTTCGACTTCGAGGAACCCCTGCTCGTCCAGGTATTGGCGCATGGCCGTGACGATGCGGCCCCGCAACTGGAAGATTCGGCGGGTCTCCTCGTTGGTCAGCAGGTCCAGATACCGCTGTCGGTAGCGCGTCTCCGTGTCTTTGAGGCCATGCCATTTCTCTGGCAGGGGGTGCAGACTCTTGGACAGCAGTTGGTACGCATGAACTTCCAGGGTGATCTCGCCGGTTCGCGTGCGAAACAGCCGGCCCGTCACCCCGATGAAATCGCCCAGGTCGAAGAACTCCTTGAAGAACCGGTACGCGTCTTCTCCAAGGGCATCCTGCTTCATCAGGATCTGGATGCGGCCCGTGCCGTCCTGGATGTGGGCGAAGCTGGCCCGTCCCATGATCCGTAGGCTGACGAGCCGGCCGGCCAAGCTCAGCGCGTCGGGTAGGGTATCCAGGGCGTCTTCCGCTTCGGCCGTTTGGAACAGCTCGACAGCCTCGGCCGCCGTGTGGGTTCGCACCACACGTGGTGGATAGGGATCGACGCCCTCCTCGCGGACGCGCTCCAGCTTTTCCAGCCGGACCCGCTGTAGCTTCGTTAGTTCTTCGCTGGCGGGAATATCAACGTTCATATCATCCGCTACGCAATCTTCCGAATCTCGAAGGTCAACACACCCCCCGGTGTCTTGACGCTCACCCGATCTCCAATACGGCGGCCCAGCAACGCTTTGCCCATGGGCGACACGTTGGATATGAAGCCCTGGCCGGGGTCTGCCTCGGCCGAGCCAACGATTCTGAAGGTCTCTTCTTCATCGTACCCATCTTCGACAACTGTGACGCGGGAGCCAATCGCCACCACGCTGGCCGGCTCCTCCGTCTCGTCGATGATGACCGCATTGTTGAGAATGCGCTTGATGTCCTGGATGCGACCTTCGACGAATGCCTGCTGGTTCTTGGCCTCGTCATACGCTGCGTTCTCAGAAATATCGCCTTCCTCTTTGGCAGAGGCGATCAGTTCCGCGACCTCTCTGCGCTTTACCGTACGCAGGTATTCAAGCTCTTCTTCCAGTTTCTGGCGGCCTTCTGGTGTCAGATAGGACTGCTTATTAGGTGCCATAATGGTCTCACGGCTCCACGATTTGCTACTCAGCCACCCTCCCGCAGGGTTGCGATGCGCAATGGTTTTGCATCCGAAAAATGGCCTTGAAGCAGCGGTTCTCGGCCAGAAAGGCTCCAAACCTGCGGGAGGGTGAGTAGCTACCTCCACGATTGATTTCGATGTTCAAACCCTGAAGGTTTGCAGAAACCTTCAGGGTCTGTCGGGAACTTCTTTGTAGAAAGGCTGTTACTACTCAGCTGCTCCCGTCGGATCGCCAGATCCGGCGGCTGACACGGCGAAATCGCGTTGATACCGTAGTCCTCGGCCTGGATTTGACAATCCAGGCCGAGCAGGCTGAGTAGTAACGAAAGGCCCTAAAATGGCGCGCCGCGACCTGGTATGTCGCGGCACGCCTCTCCAACGGCGTTGATTATACATGAGTTGTCGGAATTTGGCAAGCATGACTTGGCCAGGAGTTGCCATTTTCTTGTCGAACCTGCTATAATCATGTTCATTATGAAAGAAGTTCAGGAAATCGCCCGGCAAGTCATCGAGAATGTTGAACATGTCATGGTGGGCAAGCACCGGGAGGTAGAACTGGTGCTGATCGCCATGCTATGCCGCGGGCACGTGTTAATTGAAGATGTGCCTGGGGTTGGCAAGACAACGTTGGCGAAGGCCATTGCCCGCTCCCTAGGTCTGCGATTCAAACGAATCCAGTGTACGCCGGACATGCTGCCCAGCGACATCACCGGTGTGTCAATCTATAATCAGAAAACAAGTGAGTTCGAGTTCCGACCAGGCCCGGTGATGTCGCAGATCGTTCTCACGGACGAGATCAACCGTGCGACACCTAAAACGCAATCTGCCCTGCTGGAGGCCATGGAGGAGCGCCAGGTGACGGTGGACGGTGTAACGCACCTGATGGAGCGTCCTTTTCTGGTATTGGCAACCCAGAACCCCATCGAATATGAGGGCACTTTTCCATTGCCCGAGGCTCAGCTCGACCGCTTCCTGTTGCGCATTCGACTGGGTTATCCCGATCCTGAGCAGGAGATCGAGATGCTGGACGCCCAGCGGGTTGTCCATCCCCTGGACGAGATCGAACAGGTAGTCGATGCTCCGACGTTCCTGCGAGCGCAGGAACTGGTAAAAGAGGTCTACCTGAATGACCTGGTGAAGCAATACATCGTGGCCGTTGTGGGCACGACCCGGCAGCATGAAGACCTGTATCTGGGTGCCAGCCCGCGTGGTTCCCTTGCCCTCTACAAGACGGCCCAGGCCCGGGCGGCTTTGCAGGGCCGCGACTACGTGATCCCGGACGACATCAAATATCTCGCTGAGCCGGCGTTGGCTCATCGGGTGATCGTCGGCCCATCGGCTCGCATTAAGAACGTAGACCCCCGGGATGTCATTGCAGATGTGCTGGGAACGGTTCCAGTCCCCGGGGCACAGGTTCGAGTAACGACTTAACGCGCACCATGCCAACAATTAAGCTCCAACATGGACGCACGGCCGTGATCCTGTGGCTGGCGCTTGCTGTCGCCGCACTGGCAACGGGCCGGCAGCTTCTGTTTCGCCTGATGTATCTCATGACGGCGATTCTGTTGCTATCCTTCCTGTGGACGATTCTCAACGTCTATTGGGTTCGGCTTGTGCGCCAGACCCGTTCGCGCCGCACCCAGGTGGGCCGGCTGGCCGAGGAGCGATTTGTTGTCCGCAACACCGGTTTGTTTCCCAAGCTGTGGCTCGAGGTGCGGGATGCGTCTACGTTGCCGGCCCATCGCGCCAGCCGTGTCGTCAGCAGTCTGGCACCCCGGTCTTATCGTAGCTGGCTGGTGAGAACGCGCTGCCTGGAGCGTGGCATCTTCCACCTGGGACCGTTGAGCCTGGCCAGCGGTGATCCGCTCGGCCTCTTCCGCGTGGAGCGTCATCTGCCGGCCACCTCCACCATCCTCGTGTATCCGGCCACGGTGGAGTTGCCCGGCTTCGAGCCGCCTGTCGGCACGCTGCCCGGTGGTGAGGCCGTGCGCCGACGGGCCCAGTACATCACAACCAACGTGGCCGGCATCCGGGACTACGCGCCTGGGGATAGCTTCAACCGAATCCACTGGCCTTCGACAGCGCGCATGCGCCGGGTGATGGTGAAAGAGTTCGAGCTCGATCCGCTGGCCGATCTGTGGGTGATCCTGGACATGGAAGGCGGCGTGCATGTCGGCCAAGTTGATGTGGAAGGGGCATCGGCCTTTGATGCGCTGTGGGGGGGTGGGTACAAGTTCCAACTCGCACCCACGACCGAAGAGTACGGTGTGACCGCTGCGGCGTCGCTATGCAGGCACTTTCTGGGGCTGAATCGGACAGTGGGTCTCATTACGTACGGTGCCGAAGGCCGGCGGCTCATCCAGGCCGACCGTGGGGAGCGGCAGTTGAACAAGGTTCTCGAGCAGTTGGCAATTGTGCGCGCCGGAGGCCGCGTGTCCCTGGAGCAACTCCTGGCGGCCGAGGAGCGGCTCTTTGGCCGCAACACCACGGTCGTTGTGATCACGCCGTCAACGTCGGAGGCGTGGGTAAACCCGCTGCGCGATCTGGGACGGCGTGGCGTGCGCATGATGGCAGTTGTATTGGACGCCGGTACCTTTGGCGCTGCCCCACCGTCTCTTGGCGTGGTCAGCACCCTGATTGCCAACGGTGTCCCCTGCTATACGGTGAAGTGTGGTGAACCATTGGGCCAGGCGCTGAGCCGGCGACGAGGTAAGTAGGGCGGGTTTGCTACCCGCCTCCCAAATGGCGGGTGGCGAACCCGCCCTACGGACGCTCATGCGAGGTGACAATGGACAGTCAAGCGACTACAGCGATTTCTGGTTCCCGTAGCTGGCTCCGGGCGGTGGCGCTGCACCGCCGTGAGACCTTCAGTTGGGCGATGTACGATTGGGCCAATTCGGCCTTTGCCACCACCATCATGGCGGCTGTGCTGCCCATTTACTACGCCTCGGTTGCCGGCGCGCACCTCCCGGGCAACCGAGCCACGGTTTACTGGGGCTATACGACCTCCATTGCCCTGTTCCTGATCGCGGTCATCTCGCCTATCCTGGGCGCGGTGGCAGACTATATGGGGGCCAAGAAGCGCTTCATGGCCCTGTTTGCGACGTTGGGCATTGTCTTCACGGCGATGCTCTACTTCATCCATGAGGGTGATTGGCTCCTGGCGTCCGCCCTGTTCATCGTGGCAAACATCGGGTTTTCTGGAGCCAATGTCTTCTACGACTCCCTGCTCCCGCACGTCGCCAGTCAGGACGAAATCGACCAACTGTCCACCGCCGGCTATGCCCTGGGCTATCTGGGGGGTGGGATTCTCCTGGTGATCAACATTCTCTGGATCCTCTCCCCCCAGACCTTCGGAATTGCCGATACGACAACGGCCTCCCGCATCGCCATGTTCAGCGTGGCCGTGTGGTGGGCCGTGTTCTCGGTGCCCATCTTCCGCAACGTCTCGGAACCGCCCCGGCGGATATCGGATGCTGATGCGCTGGACACCAATCCGATTCAGGCCGGCTTTGGTCGTCTGGTCGAGACATTCCGTGAGATTCGTCAGTATCGGCAACTCCTGATCTTCCTGATTGCCTTCTGGCTCTACAATGATGGCATTGGCACCATCATCAAAATGGCCACGATCTATGGCACAGAGATCGGCATTGGCCAGACCGACCTGATCGGTGCCTTGATTCTGACTCAATTTGCGGGCATCCCGTTTGCGTTTGCATTTGGTGGATTGGCCAGACGCATCAGGGCCAAGCCCTCAATCTACCTGGCGTTGGCCGTCTACACCCTCATCTCCATCGCCGGCTATTTCCTGTCCCAGGCATGGCAGTTCTGGGCACTGGCCTTCGCCGTCGCCACGGTTCAGGGTGGCAGCCAGGCATTGAGCCGATCGCTGTATGGCAGCATGATTCCACGCGCTCAATCCTCGGAGTTCTTCGGGTTTTTCAGTGTCAGCTCGAAGTTTGCCGGCATTCTGGGCCCTTTTCTGTTTGCCCTGGTGGGTCAACTGACGGGGAGCAGCCGGCTGAGCATTGTCTCATTGATCGTTTTCTTCATAGGCGGGGCGCTCATCCTGACACGGGTGGATGTGGAGGAAGGCCAACGCGTTGCCCGGCTGGAGGATGCCAAATTCCGCGCGGCGTCTGGTTCGTGAGTGTTGGGGATCGCATACCCAATAGAAATGCGCTCCGGGCCGGCTATTGCCCCTTGATGGCAGCTACTCACCTGATGTCCCAAATTCGGGGTTGACAAATCGGAAGGAATTGCTTATAATATCTTTCGAGCTTTTTCTTCTGCAATTGCTGCTCCTCGACGCACAGTTCCCATAAAACCTCTATCTGACAACCATTTGGATCTGCGGCTTCACTGGGTTTCCTGTCTGTTGCTCGACGGGGTTGAGTTGAACACGAGAGTATCCTCCGGCTGCACTGCGTTACATGCGTGGGAGGTCTTCGGTTAGCCTGAGAGCTTATCCGAAAAAACTTCGTAGTAACGACTTAGCGGCGTTTGGAGCGACCGAAGCCTGTCCTGAGCCAGGTCGAAAGATCGCCACTACGGGCTTTTTGGGTAAGCACTAAGGAGTTAGTTGAGTATGATGCTTGATATGGACATTGCCGATCTGGAGTCCAAGACCCTTGATCAGCTTCAAGACCTGGCGCGGGACATGGGTGTCTCCGGCTTCAGTCGGCTAAAGAAAACAGATTTGATACTGCGCCTTCTGCGTTTCAAGGCCGAAGAACAAGGGTACATTTTCGGCGGGGGCGTGCTCGAAATTATCCAGGACGGGATAGGGTTCCTGCGGTCAGATCACCTGCTGCCGGGCGCCGATGACGTATACGTCTCCCAGTCGCAGATTCGGCGCTTTGGGCTGCGGACAGGGGACATGGTGATCGGTCAGGTACGGCCGCCAAAGGAGACGGAGAAATACTACGGGTTACTGCGGGTCGAGGCAGTGAACGGCCTGGACCCGGAGCAGGCAAAACGTCGGCCGCACTTCGAACACCTCACCCCTATTTTCCCCGATGAACTCCTCAATCTTGAAACGTCCCCCAATGTTCTGGCGACACGCCTTATCAACCTGCTGGCTCCGATCGGACGGGGGCAGCGGGGTCTCATTGTGTCGCCGCCCAAGGCCGGCAAGACCACGATCCTGAAACAGATCGCCAATGGTATCACTGCGAACCACGATGACATCCACATGATGGTTGTCCTCATCGGCGAGCGGCCTGAGGAGGTTACCGACATGGATCGCTCCGTCAAGGCCGAGGTATACAGCGCCACGTTCGATGCGCCGGTCCAGGACCACGTCCGGGTGGCCGAGATGAGCCTGGCACGGGCGAAGCGTCTGGTCGAGGCCGGCCGTGACGTTGTGATCCTGGCGGACTCCATCACGCGGCTGGCACGGGCGTACAACTTGACAGTCCCACCAAGCGGACGCACACTGTCGGGCGGTCTGGATCCGGCAGCACTGTATCCACCGAAGCACTTCTTTGGTGCCGCTCGCAACGTGGAAGAAGGCGGCAGTCTCACCATCATAGCCACCTGTCTGGTTGACACCGGCAGCCGTATGGATGACGTCATCTACGAGGAGTTCAAGGGTACGGGTAATATGGAGCTGCACCTCAGCCGGAAACTGCAAGAGCGACGCATCTTCCCGGCCATCGACATCGAGCGATCCAGCACGCGCCGTGAAGAGCTGCTCCTGGATCCGGACACCCTGCAAAGGGTGTGGTTGCTGCGGCGGATGATCGATGCCATTGGCGGGGGCGTCGAGGCGACCGAGGCTATTGTCCAGCGACTGGCGCGAACCGAATCGAATCAGGAGTTCCTGGAGACACTTCACCAGGATATTATTTGAGCTGACCAATTCAACGGTCGTCAGAGGGTTGCTGTCCAGCGATTGAATCATACCCAATCTGTTTGCCAGGCAAGGAGGGCTTCTTGAACGCTGACGTCGAGGGGGGAAGCTCCGAGCCCGCGGCGTTCCCGGCATGGATTGAACAATCCAGCAGGGAGTTCCCGGAGCCGACGGGCGCAGACCATGTAGCAGGGGTAGACCTGTCACTCGAGTGGCAACCTGACAGGCAGAACGGCGCTTCCGCCGCACGCTGCTCAATAGCTGGCTCACTGCTGACACGTCCTGATAGACCTGATGTGTTGCCGCCCCGTTGGGTTTTCCATGTGGCCGTCCTGCTGTTAGTGGGGACGGCGGTCTTGTTCGGCCGGCTTTCCTGGGCACGACTGCCGGCGGCTCCTGCATTGCCCACGCGCACATTCGAACAGCGTGTTTTGCTGCTCGCTCCCCGGAATCAACCGTCCTACACCGGCATCGAGCGCGGTTTCCTGCGACGCCGGATACCGCCGCTGACGGCAGACACCCCGCACGCGCCGGAGGAGCCGGCCCTGCTCGGACGCGGCGGCTCCCTGTTTGTCGATGCCGGCTTCGTCACGTGGGGAATTGACCCCGAAGGCTCGCTGCGGCCGATCGCCCGTACGGACGTCATCACCTATTCGGTGCGACACGGCGACACGCTGTGGAGTATTGCTTCAAAATTCAACCTGACTCAGGATACGCTGTGGGCTAACAATGACCTCTCCAGCCCAGACTTGCTGTCTGTGGGCGAAGAGATCACCATACCGCCTATTGATGGCCTAATCTACACCGTGCGCCGGGGAGACACGCTGGCCGGCCTGGCCCAACGGTATCGGACGACGGCTGAGGCCATTGTCAACTATGCCCCCAATGGCCTCAGCGAGGGGGAGCAGCCGGCTGTGGGGCAGAAGATCATGATCCCCGGCGGCGTCAAGCCCATCCCACCGCGCCGCACCGTCAGCCTGACCAGCGCGCCGCCGGGTGCCTTGAAGGGGGCCGGCTCTTTCGTCATGCCCGTCAGCGGCATCCTCACCCAGGGTTTCGGGCCACGCCACCGTGCCATTGACATCGGAGCGCCGAAGGGTGCACCGGTGTATGCAGCCGATGCTGGCTATGTCTCCTTTGCCGGCTGGCATCCGTGGGGCTACGGCTATGCCGTGGAGATCGATCACGGCAACGGATTCCGCACCCTCTATGCCCACCTCAGTTGGTACAAGCCCGATCTCGGGCAGTCCGTCAAGCGGGGTGAACTAATCGGCACTGTGGGCAGCACGTACGGATCCGGCGGCTGGTCAACCGGTCCACATCTGCATTTCGAGATCATGCAGAACGGCGCTAAACGCAACCCCTGCCTGTTCGTCCCGTGCCCATAACCAGTGATCAGTGATCAGTATTCAGTGATCAGTAACCAGTCACACTCCACATGATGGGCGAAGGTCTCCTGACCGAGCCCCGTTCGCCTCGGTCAGAGACCTTGGGCGATCGTAG
>CAZHMV010000019.1:9399-52279 GCA_964532665.1 uncultured Anaerolineales bacterium | reverse complement strand
GCCGAAGGCATTGATCATGGCTGCACGCACTGGCCGATGTTGGGCCACCAGAGGCACATAGTCCAGATCGCATTCTGGGTCCGGGTTTTCGAGATTGATTGTCGGCGGCATCACGTCGTCGCGCACGGCCAGGACGGCCGCCAGTGCCGAGATACCGCCAGCGGCTCCCAGCAGGTGCCCGACCATCGACTTTGTGGCGCTGATGGCTAACTGGCCAGCATGTTCGCCGAACACGGACTTGATGGCCCTGGTCTCAGTGACGTCGTTGAGCGGCGTGCTGGTGCCATGTGCAAACACGGCATCGATCTCCTCTGGCTGCATCTCGGCAAACCGCAGGGCATGCGACATGGCCCGCACGGCCCCATCCCCGTTGGGAGAAGGGGCGGTAATATGGTAGGCATCGGCGGTGAGAGCGCCGCCGGCTAATTCGGCATACACACGCGCGCCCCGGCGACTCGCATGAGACTCAGTTTCCAGGATCATGGCAGTCGCCCCCTCGCCCATTACGAACCCATCGCGGTCCTTGTCGAAAGGCCGGCTGGCCCGCTGAGGCTCGTCATTACGCCGGGAAAGCGCACGGGCATTGGCCAGGCTGGCCATGGCAGTCGGAGTAATGGGCGCCTCGGTGCTGCCGGCGATCACCACCTGGGCCTCGCCCCGGCGCAGCAGGTGAAACGCTTCCAGCAGTGCCTGGGTCCCACTGGCACACGCCGACGTCGAAGTAATGGCCGGCCCGCGAGTCCCCAAATGGATAGACACCAGGCAGGCAACCGCGTTCGGCATGATCGTGGGCACCAGCAGGGGGCTAATACGCCGTGGCCCTTTTTCGGCGAAGGTCTGGCCGGCATACTCCAACTCGATTCCCCCACCAAATCCCGTATTCATGACAACACCCACATCCTCAGCATTCGCGCCATTGATCATGAGGCCGGCATCGTCCAGCGCCTGACGGGCAGCAGCCAGCGCGAAGTGGGCCGAACGGTGTGAGCGGCGAGCCTCCCTGGCATCAATGTACTCGGTCGGATCGAAGCCTTTTACTTCGGCCGCGATCCGCACCGGGAACCCGTCGGTGCCGAACTGCGTGATAGACCCGACGCCAGAAACGCCAGCGGTGAGATGATCCCAGAAATCATCAACGGTATTCCCAATGGGCGTAACAGCGCCCAACCCGGTAACAACGATGTGTTCCATCTTTCTGTCCCTTCCTGAGATTCTGCAGGCATTACGCCCAAGCTTTGAAAAAGCCGAACAATCCGAAGAAAACGAAAAAATTGCGCAAGGATAGTATATGCGGTGAGAACGTCATGTCAAGTCAGCCATGGGTGCATATAGGACTTGGGGATACAGATAGACCTCCAGGCGACGGATTTGGCAATCCGTCGCGAGCGCAAGTAAGTGTCACTTTGACCAGATCCCCGTCACAACCAACACCCGAGGACGTCTTCATAGATGGACGTCCCCCCGTCAGTTCTCGCATCTGCATGCATGGCGAGCGAATTAAGTCCGACCGACACCTGAGTCTTCTCAAAGAGGGGTCTACACAAATTAGTGGGGCGCTCCGAGCGGACAACAGTCCGCGACACTAGATGTCGTGGGTCTGCAGCGTTGATTCCACTAGATACGGGGACTGTTGTCCCCTTCGAGCGGGTTAACCCCACTATTCTGCGTAGAGCCTCAAAGAGCAAGGCCGGGCAGCGGGTTTGACAAGTCGGAAGGCTTGCACAGTACCGCCCAGCCATGCAGCCAACCAGCCATGGAGCCAACCATATTCAGAGGAGCGTCGCACCTGTGACTGCCAAGATCCTCGTTGTCGATGACGAACCGCATATTGTCCGACTGGTCTCCTTTAAGCTGAAGAAGGCGGGCTTCGATGTGATCACCGCTGACCATGGCCGGCAGGCCCTCGATCTGGCCCTCTCAGAACGGCCGGCCGTCGTGCTGCTGGACGTCATGCTGCCAGACATTGATGGGTACACCGTCTGCTGCCGGCTGAAGAAACAGCTCGGCGACGACGCACCGGCGATTGCGCTGCTGACAGCCCGAAGCCAGCAGGCCGACATGCTCCAAGGCCACCGGTGCGGCGCAGACAGCTACATTACCAAGCCCTTCGACCCGGACGACCTGCTGACATCAGTTGAGCAGCTCCTGCAAATGTGAAGGAGATACCCCAATGCGAAACCGAGACTCTCTGCCGAAGATGGAAGGTCTACGCTGGCGCGTCGCGCTGATCGTGGCATCCATTGTGGCCGTCCTCCAGGCCCTGTACTTCGCCGCCGGCCTCACCACTGCCGGCAAAGCAGTCCTGGAATGGGCAGCCGGTGTCGGCGTAGCACTTATCGTCATCGTCTACGCCTTCCGAATCATCGATCGCGTCTATGGCGAGATGCAAACCCAGCAGCAGCGACTTGAAACCACTCTGGAGCACCTGGCACAGTCCGAGGCACGCTATCGCCGGAGCGAGGAAGAGATACGCCGGCAACGAGACCGCCTGGAAGCGATCCTGGAATCAACCAACGAGGCCATTCTCATGTTGGACACCACCGGGTGCTGCGTGGTGGTCAACCAGCGCGTCACAGATTTCTTTGGCCTGCCGCGCGAGCAGATGTGCGGCATGGCCGGCAACGACCTGTTCAGCCAACTCGGGCAGTCGTTCGCCGACAAGGCGGCCTTCGAGCAGATCGCCAATGGATTGCTCAGCGACCCGGAAGCTATTCAGACACACGAGTTCGACGTGGTTCAGCCCAACCCGCGCAGCCTGATGTGGTACAGTGTACCGGTGCGTAGTGACGATGGCGCCACCTTCGGCCGCATCTCCATCTTCCGCGACGTCACCGCCGAGCGGGAAGCGGACAAGATGAAGTCGGAGTTCGTGTCGATGGTGTCGCACGAGCTGCGGACACCCCTCACCTCGATCAAGGGCTTCACCGACCTGATGTTGGCGGGCGATGCTGGCCCGCTGAGCCCCGACCAGGACGAATTCCTCCAAATCATCAAGTCCAATGCCGACCGGTTGGTGGCGCTGATCGAGGACCTGCTGGACGTATCCCGCATTGAGGCCGGCGAGATTTCCCTGCGACCGCGAGCAGTCCGCGTAGATCAGTTGATCCGCGAAGTGGCCAACTCCATTCAACCCCAGTTGGACCGCAAGAATCAATCCCTGGCGGTCGAAATCCCTGACACCTTGCCGGCTGCCTGGGGAGATGCGGATCGGATCACACAGGTCCTGGTCAACCTGGTGGCTAACGCCCACAAGTATTCGCCTGACAGCAGCGTCATCACCATCACCGCCCGCGCCGAAGAGGAAATGCAGGTGTCCGTTTCGGACAATGGGCCGGGCATCGCACCGGAAGATCAGGCCCACCTGTTTGACAAGTTCTACCGGGCCGGCCGGTCCACCGGCTACCGGTCAGGCGGGACCGGTCTGGGACTGGCAATTGCCCGATCACTGGTCGAGGCACACAAGGGGCGTATCTGGGTAGACAGCACGCTCGGAGGGGGCAGCACCTTCAGTTTCACACTCCCTCTATCGCCCGAACCGACATTGGCTTCCAGCCCACGGACAGCCCGTGCCACGGGGCCTCACGCCGGTAAGCATATCCTGGTAGTAGAAGATGAGCGGGCTATCGCAGACCTGCTACGCTACCAATTGGAGAAGGCCGGCTACACGGTCACCACCGTCCACAGCGGCGAGGAAGCACTGCGCACAGCTCGCAGTTCTTTGCCGGACCTCATCACGATGGACATCTTGCTGCCCGACATCGACGGCTTTGAGGCGATTCGGCGACTGCAAGAGGACGTGAACACGCGCAATATTCCGGTGGTGATCGTCTCCATTGTGCAAGATGAAGAGCAGGCCCTCCAACTGGGCGTCGATGGATACCTCACGAAGCCGATTGACGAGCGCCGGCTGCTGGACACAGTTGCCAGTTTGCTGGCAAACCACGAGAAGATCCTGATCGTAGACGACGACGCCGATATTCTTAGGCTTCTCCGGCGTGCCCTGCGCTGCCACGGGTTCCCCACCGTAACCGCTCAGGATGGCGGCGAGGCGTTGGCAAAGATCGCAGCGGAGACGCCAGCCCTGGTCCTGTTAGATCTGAAGATGCCGGGCGTAGACGGCTATCAGGTGCTGCGCACCCTGAAATCCAAGAGCAGCACCCGCAACATCCCAGTGATCCTCATGACCGGCATCGATGCCTACAAGACCAATGTTGGTCAGGTGATGGCTATCGGCGCGACCGACTTCCTGACCAAACCGTTCGACCTGAACGAGCTGATCGCCGAAATCCGCAAGATTCTCAGCACAACACATGTACCGCTGGCAGGCGACAGCGCGTTATCGGCAGTTGAAACTGGACCAACCATTGCGAGGTCGGCCTGCGCCGACTGAGAGTCTGTCGCCACAGGGAGACACTTCGACAGCCCCTTCGACGGGGATCAGGACAAGGCTCAGGGCAGCGATCAGGAGGAATCTCAGGCCAACGCCAGGCTAAGCAGCAGCAATTTCAGGCTAATTTCACAGTTGGCCGGCAGCCGCGGGAGCCCAGCGTACTATAATGACCCCGCGCCACACTGAGTACCCCACCTACAAAACAGGAGAAGCGTAATGGGATCAAGAGCTATCACCCGTCCAGTTTTCGCCTGCGTGTTAACGATCCTACTGCTCGCGGCATCCCTGGCAGGGCTGGCCGTCGGGCGAGCGCGCGGTGCACCCGGCCTCCCGCCCGGAAGGCAGACCGACTATGGGACCAGCGGCGGCTCAGTGCCGGCGGCCAATGCGAGCCTTCATGGTCTGCCGGTCACTGTCACCGACGGCTCCTGCAACACCGTGTGTGTGGACGAAGGCTGTGTCTCGATACCCGCCGACCAGTTGCCGCCCATTCAGATTACCGATACTTTCATCATTTACCCGACCAACGCTTGCCTCTGTGAAAACCAGGATGGCACGAAGCGCCTGGAAGGGGAGGGCGAGGTCTTCCTGCCCAACATTCAGACCGAAGAGGGAACCGAAGGCATCCACGTTCGGTTTGTCCTGGCCTGGCCCAGCCTCGATCCGCAGTGCGTCCAATTCACAGGCGAGTGGGAAGAGGGAGTTCCTATCGGCGAGTCAGGGTTCCTGCTGACCAGCATGGAGGGAGAAATGGTTTTCGAGCCAGAGCCCACCGTCCAGGTCAGTGGCACCATCGAGAGCGAACTTCAGGCCCCCGACGGCTCCGGCCCGGCGGTGACGGGTGAGGGTACGCTCTGGATCGCGCTGGAGGAGCCCTACGATGTGACCTTCGAGGGAACGCTATACGCATTCAACAACCGCAGTGTTGAGGCCACGATGACGCTTGATCAGAGCTGGGGCCTGGCCGGCTCGGCGACGCTCACGGGCCCGGTGTGCGAAGGACCGGCTTCCCTTCACGTCTGGCCCGAGGGCCAAGATGCGTATGGCGCCAGCGGCAGCGCGTCGCTTACGTGCACCATTCCAGCCGGCTCCCTGACCCCAGAAGGCTGGCCGGAGGGCCTGCCCCCAATTCCCCAGCAGGACATCACAGCCACCGCAGACGGCGAACTGGGTGAGTTCTGCATCGAGTGTACCGGCGACCAATGCACACAGCAAACCTACGGCGTGTGGGCCGGCGCTAACCTGGACCTGTCGCTGCCCCAGAACCTGGTCGAGCCAGGCCCGGTCACAGCGCGCTTCTTCATCTCCTCAACGGGAATCCTGACCGCTACCACCAATCTGGAACGGTGCCAGCAGACGGCCCAGGAGATGCCCGACGCGACCCAGCCTGACCCGACGCGCTACTGCCTGAACGAGCCACCCACAATCACGGTCACCAGCCCCAGCGCCACCGAGGAACAGCCGGACGGCAGCGGACTATACACCGTCCACTGGACCGCCAACGACCCCGATGACGACGCCGTCGTGTCACTGTACTACGACCGCGACGGCTCGGGGCGGGATGGCCGGCTGATCGCCTGCTGTCTGAGCAAAGGAGACGGCAGCTACGCCTGGGACACGTCCGAAGTGGGCAGCGGGACCTACTACCTCTACGGCCGCATCGACGACGGGAAGAACCTGCCTGTTGTGGCCTACAGCGCCGGCACGGTCAAGGTGGTGGACCACACAGCGCCGGCACCTCCCGGCAGGCCCTCGGCCACCCTGACGAGTAACGTAGTCAATCTGAGCTGGCCGGCCAGCAACGAAGAGGACGTGGTGGGTTACCGGGTGCGCTACGGACCCAAACCGGGCATCTATCCTGGCAGCTATGACGCCACTAACATGAACCACTTCCGCCTGCCACTGGCCGGCCGGCACCCTCGGCTTCCGCAAAGTGCAAGCGCCGTCGAAGTTACCGGTTCCGGCGTGTCCCGGGTACCCCCGGCGCGCGCCATGTACATGGCCATCAGCACCTACGACAGCTCCGGCAACGAGAGTCCACCGTCGGAGCCGGCGCGACTGTGGTTCACGTACGTGCCGGTCTTGCTGCGCTGACCGCCGGCAGCTTGCCAAACCCTCCCTTCTGATAGCCGAAGGTCTCATGACCAGGCAGTGTCTCCCCGGTCATGAGACCTTCGGCGAACGAGGATCTACATCCCCCGCACTACAAGCACCGCGCGAGAAATCCCTTCCGTTTCCACTTGACAAATCCGGGCAACTGATGTATCTTGTATGCAGACAAACCATACAAGAAGGGTGTCACGTCCATGATAAGCAGATTCGTTCATCCTTTCATCACATTCGGTCTGGTGACGGCCCTGCTAGTCGCCGGTTGTACCGCCACGCAGGCCCCTCCCCCGACGTCCCAGCCAACAAGCAAGGCAGCACCTGCGGTGCTGCGACTGGCTACCACCACCAGCACGTACGATTCGGGCTTGCTTGATGTGATCCTGCCACAATTTGAGACGGAATTCAACGTCCAGGTGGATGTAGTCGCCGTGGGCACGGGGCAGGCTCTGGCCATCGGTGCTCGCGGTGACGCCGACGTGGTGCTGGTTCACGCGCGGGCACGGGAGGACCAGTTCGTCGCCGATGGGCACGCGCCGGCCCGCTATGACGTGATGTACAACGACTTCGTCATCGTCGGCCCACCCGATGACATGGCCGGCATCCGCGGCGTCCCAACAGCGGCTGAGGCGTTCGAGAAGATTGCGGACGCCGGCACGCCCTTTGCCTCCCGAGGCGACGATTCCGGAACGCACACGAAGGAGAGGGGCATCTGGGCCAAGGCCGGCCTTGAGCCAGGCTCCAACGATGGGTGGTACAACTCACTGGGTCAGGGCATGGGCAATACGTTGATCTTCGCCAACGAGCAACGCGCCTACACCCTCACCGACCGCGGCACGTTTCTGTCGATGAAGAACCAACTCCCCAACCTGACGATTCTCGTCGGGGGCGACAGCATTGCGAACAACCCAGACCCAATGCTCTACAATCCGTACGGTGTCATGCCCATCAACCCGGCAAAGCACCCAGGGGTGAACTACGACCTGGCTATGAAGTTTGTCAGATGGCTGACATCGAAGCCAACCCAGGAGCGAATCGCGGAGTTTGGTGTGGCACGGTTCGGTCAGCCACTCTTCTATCCGAACTCAGTAACCAGTGATCAATAACCAGTCAACATGCCCCTACGGGGCTCCATGAAGCATGAAAACTGCTGGATAGCTGGATAGCTGGATGGCTCACATTGTTACCGCTCAGCCATCCAGCAATTAGCCATCTAGCCAACTGTTTTCAGAGCAGTCAGGGAGTTGCAAAGAAGTAGTTCCTTGTCATGAGTAACTTGGCAAACGCAGCACAGGAAGCAATAGGTCTGCTGTGGGCACGGGACCCGGCTCTCGTCGAAATCATCGTTCTGTCCTTAAAGGTGTCCGGGCTGGGGCTGCTGCTGAGCACCATCGCCGGCATTCCGCTGGGTAGTTGGCTGGGTCTGACCGAGTTTCCGGGCCGGCGCTTTGCCATGGTTCTGCTGTACACCGGCATGGGCTTGCCACCGGTGGTTGTCGGCCTGTTCGTGTACTTGCTGCTTTCGCGGAGCGGGCCGCTGGGCTTTCTGGCCTGGCTGTTCACACCACCGGCCATGGTCGTAGCGCAGACGATCATCTCGTTTCCACTGGTAGCCGGCTTCACCATGGCTGCCGTCATGAGTGTCGATCCCAACCTGCGCCAGCAGGTGCTCTCGCTCGGCGCGACGCGCCGGCAGGCGGCCTTCACGATCTTGAGCGAAGCCCGCATTGGCGTCGTGGTGTCGGTGATTGCCGGCTTCGGCAGCATCATCTCCGAGGTCGGGGCCGTGATGCTGGTGGGCGGCAACATCGAGGGCCGAACGCGGGTGCTGACAACGGCCATTGTCCTGGAAACACGGAAGGGGAACTTCGAGCTGGCTATGGCGCTGGGGATTGTCCTGCTGGGACTGACGTTTCTGGCGAATCTGATGATGCTGCAATTGCAAGGAGGGAGAGTACTGCGTACTGCGTAGTGCGTATCCTGTTCTGTGGACGCGCCACTACGCAAGACGTTAGACGCAAGACGCAATACGCAGTATGCGCCCTGACATCGGAGGCACCAACCATGACTTCCGCTTACCATCTTGAGCACGTAACCAAACAGTATAACGGCCGCCGCGTACTCCACATCGATCAGCTCGATGTTTTTCCTGGCGAGATCCTCGGCATCATTGGGCCTAGCGGGGCCGGTAAGAGCACACTGCTGCGGCTCCTGGACTTCCTGGAACTGCCAACCTCGGGCACGATCACGTTCGGATCGTACCATACCAACGGCTCTGCGCCGCCGCTATCGGTACGCCGGCAGGTGACCACGGTCTTCCAACGCCCGGTGCTGCTCAGTCGCAGCGTGACCGACAACGTGGCATACGGCCTCCGTATCCGCGGCCAGAACCACGTGTACTCATCGGTGCAGTCCGTGTTGGAACGGGTTGGTCTGACCGACCTGGCTCGGGCGCCGGCCCACACGCTTTCCGGCGGCGAAGCTCAGCGCGTCGCCCTGGCGCGCGCCCTGGTCATCAAACCCGAGGTGCTGCTACTGGACGAGCCAACGGCAAATCTGGACCCGATGAACGTCAGACTCATCGAGACGATCATTCGGGACATCAACGAGGAGCAGGGAACCACCATCGTTCTGGTAACACACAACGTTTTCCAGGCGCGCCGGCTGGCCCACCGTGTCGCCTTCTTGCTGGATGGTGAACTGATCGAGGTGGGGTCAGTGGAGCAGATATTCGAGGCACCGGCCGATCCGCGAACGGCCGCCTTTGTTCGGGGGGACATGGTGTACTAATCCCGTTGTGAAGCGTAAAGCATACGCATGGCCCCAGAAACAAAAGCCCGCTTGCTTCACGTTGGTCCAAAGTCTTATAATACCTGTTATACGAACTAGGAGGTGAGAAATGCCAAGGATCGTGGGAATCACGAGTGCTCGCCATAGCCTCACAGAGTTGATCCACGAAGCAGACGAGCATGGCAAGCCGGTCTACATCACACACTTTAACGAACCCCGCGCTGTCTTGATCGGCTACGAGGCCTTTGAGCAACTCCAGCAACGCCTGGAAGACCTGGAGGACATGGTAGCAATCTACACTGGCCGCGAGGAGCCGACTCGACCGTTCGAAGAGTTCTGGGCTGAGATGGAGGCAGAAGAATTCACAGGGAAACATGAAGGAGCGCTATCAGGTACTGCTCACGTGACCGGCTGAGAAGGACATCCGCCGGCTGCCGAAGTCTGATCGACAGAGGGTCAAGGAAGCCATCCTGGCTCTGGCCGAAGTTCCACGCCCCCGAGGTTGCCAGAAGCTCGTTCAAGGTGAGGGATACTGGATTCGCGTGGGCATTTACCGTATCACCTACGGCATAGATGACGACGCCAGAGAAGTAACTATCTACAGAGTCCTGCACAGAAGGAATGCATACCGCTGAGGTCCATCGATTCGGGTTGCAGATCAGCAAAACAAGCGATGATCCGCTTTATCGCCAGATCGCAGATCAGATTCGGGAGCGGATTGCCAGGGGCGAGTTGGCGCCTGGGGATCCGCTGCCGACGGTGCGCGGACTGGCGGAGGAGCTGGGCTGCAATCCGAGCACCGTCTCGCGCGCCTACGCCGAGCTGGTGAGAGAGGGAGTGATCGCCGGCCAACGAGGGGCCGGCACCCGCGTGGCCCGACCACCCCTGCCGGATAACGAAACGCTGCGACAGGCCCGGCTGGTCAACCTGGTGGAACGTCCCCTGCTGGAGGCCCTCAGCGCCGGCTACACGCCGGCCGAGGTAGAAGCCGCCTTCACGTTGGCGCTGAGCCGATGGCGCGAGCTGCGCGAGGGTGGCGTCTCCTCGGCCCACAAGGCAGCACGTCCCAACGAACTGCGCTTCGTCGGCAGTCACGATCCGGCGGTCGAGCTTCTGGCAACCCGGCTGCGGCGTCATGACCCGTCAATTAGGTTGTCGGTCACTTTTGCCGGCAGCCTCGGCGGGCTAATGGCGCTGGCTCGCGGTGAGGCGGACGTGGCCGGCGCCCACCTGCGTGACGAGCAGACGGGCGAATACAACGTCGATTACGTCCGCCACATCCTGCCAGGCCGGCCCGTGGTGCTGGTCACGCTGGTGACGCGATCGGTGGGACTGATGGCGGCCGCCGGAAACCCGAAGGAGATCAGCGGGATTGAGGACCTGGCGCGCCCCGACGTGACGATCATCAATCGGCAAGCCGGCTCCGGAACGCGGGTGCTGCTGGATGCCCGGCTGCGAGAGCGAGAGATTATGTCGAGTGATGTGGCCGGCTACAACCGCGAGGCGACGACACATATAGCTGTGGCAACGGCTGTCGCCCGCGGCGAGGCCGACGTCGGGTTGGGGGTGCGGGCCGCTGCGCAGGCGCTGGGTCTGGATTTCGTCCCGCTTCTTCGTGAGCGCTACGATTTGGTGATCCCCGAGGAAACGTGGAGCCGGCCACCGGTGCGATCGATGCTCACCGTTATCCAAAGCGGTGAATTCCAGGCGGCGGTGCAGGCGCTGGGGGGTTACGATGTTTCGGAGATGGGACATGAGGTGCGGTTGAGATGAACGCCCCATCAGGCCAGAAAGGCATGAAACTCGCATCGCTTTTACTCGAGAGCGATCTCAATCAGCATAGGCAATAGGAGCTTCAGCACCGTGTCGCTGTTCTCCAGGTCCCGGTTCGCGGTCAGAACGGGTCGCCCGCCGAGGCGAGAGCCTTCGTACACACGAACCCCGTCAATGGTGTACAGAATCCTGCCCGTCGTATTGCTACCGGCAAAAATGCGATTGCCGGATAGGGTGACCACACAATCGGAGGTGGCATTCGACCCGACATACAGCCGGTTACCCTCGACGGTGAAGACAATACTGCCGTTCGTACTTGCACCAGCGTAGACCCGATCCTCGGTGACTGTCAGCACGAACCAGCCGGCACTCTGCCCCCCGAAATAGATCTGGTTGTTGACCACTTCGAAGGCTACCGGACCGTTATTATTGGCTCCGAACCACAAACGGAGGCCCTCCGGGGAAAAAGCCAGCGTTACAGGCGCGATCCAGTGAACCAGGATGCCAAAGACAGCTACAATTGTGAGCCATTTCTTCATCGAATCGCCTCCTCACAGGAGGAAGCAGCTTCACATCATCATTCTAACGCGAGTTCCTCGCGTGGTCGTCAAGTGATCTCAATCAACAGTATAGCACACAAGCCTTATTCTCCACTTAAATGCTTCGCGCCGCGGCAGATCCCACTGCCGGCAAACACGCCGGCGACGAGCAGGACGCCTAGGCGCTGCTCGTCGCCGGTACATCTTCGACTGGGGAACCCGAGGCACGACCTCGGAGCACCCGCTCAGTCATAAGCCGAGAAGCGGACCAAGGGCCGGCAACTCACCGACGACCGTTGCCCCGAACTGTACGAAGACACCCGGAGTGTCTCGGAGAGCGCCAAACATCATGAATACCTCATCGCCGCCATCCGCACGGTTAAATACCACCATGCCGGCGTAGCCCGCATCGATGGCTTTTTACTGCGAATTCTCGTCCACCAGAACAACCGGTAGATAGATATTATCCGCCCATCCTCCGTTTGTCGGTGTTATTGTGGGTGTCAGTGTATTAGTTGGCGTTGACGTTGGTGTTGGCGTCGGCGTGAAGGAGGGAGTCTGTGTTGCTGTGGGTGTAGTCATTGGGGTTGGGGTAGATGTGGGTGTTTCCCCTGACTCAAGATAATCACAGAAATCCCCCGCGTAGATTCTCTCACCAGGTTCTACCTCTACCTCGATAACATTCGAATTGACTGAGGTATATCCGGGTGGGTCTGTTTCAACGACGTAGTATGTATCTCCTGACTCGATATCGGTAACGGTAAACTCATACACACCGGCATAGCCGGTCGTGAACGTGTCAACCTCGTCCAGGTCTTCATCCAGGAGAGCTATCGATACAAAAGGCAAAGGTGGCTCACCGCTGTCACACACACCATCCTGATCAGTATCTTCACAGACCTTTCCCCAGATTGTGGATGATGGCGGCTCCACTTGGACTGGCATCGATTGAGATGATGCTGGGCGAGCCACAAGGAGGCGAGCAGTAAGCACCAGTAAGACCAGTGAGACGACCGAGAACCCGCAGTAATGAATACGCCATACTTTTGCACCCATGAGACACCTCCCACCCCCCTGCTGTCATTTTCCAGCTATCAGGGAACGCCGCGCGTCGCTCTGCTCAATGATCTGGCGCACCACCTGGTTGACGGTATTGCTGGGAATGGCAAATCCGATACCTACCGATCCGCCTGAGGGCGACTCGATTCGCATGTTAATGCCGATTACCTGACCACTGGCGTTGAACAGCGGACCGCCTGAGTTGCCAGGATTGATCGCAGCATCAGTTTGCAGCACGCCTTCGACATAGGAAGCGCGTGGATCATAGCTCTCGAGTCGTCGTTGGACAGCACTGATGTGACCGACGGTCAAGGAACGGGACAATCCGAAAGGGCTGCCAATGGCGATGGCCACATCTCCGATGCGCACCTCGTTCGTATCTCCGAAGCTCGCCACGGTCAAGCGGTCAGGCAGGGCGTCTACCCTGAGCACCGCCAGATCGGTCGCCCGGTCGTAGCCGACGAGTTCCGCAGGGACTTGGCCGAGGTCGGGCAATTGGACGCTAATATCCTTATCGTGCTGCGCCTTCTCGATCACGTGGAAACTGGTGAGCAGGTAGCCATGCCTGTCGAACACGACCCCAGAGCCGGCCACGCCGGCCGATTGCACCTGGATGCTGGCAACCGCCGGACTCATTCGCTCGTAGACATGACGGATGGCCGCTTCTTCAGTACGGGATTCCCCGAGGAAGAGGGCAGCAAACAATACTGCGACCACCACAATGCCGGTCACGATTGCCACGAGTGCGGCCCGGTAGGTTCTCACTCTTTCAACACGGTGCGCCTGGCGACCCGCGAGATGCGCCAGTCGCAGGAGTTGCGCAAAGGCGGTCGCAGATTCCGGGCATTCTCGCAAGATAGCCAATAAGCCGGCAAATCCGTCTTCGGCTTCGCTGCGAGAGATGACCTTGCCGGCAAACGTTTCCATGATCTCATCAGCCGGCGGAGCGACCAGTCGATAACTGTGCAACATGTGCTTCTCCTTCAAAGCCACCGATGCTCGTGTTATTACCGGGTTGGGGACAACAACGGGAGTGGTACAGCCAAGCGGAGCAAAGCGGCATGCAAGGCAGTGGGGGCCCCGACAGAACCTGCCGCGCCCCCACCCCCAAGTAAACAGGTCTTTCTTACGTTTCTCATTGATTAAGTATCCAATACATATAGTTTACCATAGATATCAACTGATGTCAATCGTTCCCGAGGATAAAGCAGGCATGAAAAAAGAACGATCTTTCAATCGTCCTATTCGGTCGCAACAGACTAGTTCTACTCAAAGAACTAGTTCTTCGCTTGTCGAGGGGCCGGCCAAAGGGCAGCCGCGATTTCAATCGCCAGGCTCAGTAGCCACCAGTTTCCTATACCAGACCCTGGTCGCGTGCGTAGTTCACGGCCTCGTACCGGCTGTTCGTATGCAGCTTGGCCAGAATATTGCGCATGTGACTCTTCACCGTGAACACGCTGATGGACAGCTTCTCAGCGATTTCTTTGTCCATCATCTGCTGGGCCGCCAGGCTGAGCACCTCCTGTTCTCGCCTGGTGAGGGCCACCATCTCATCTTTAGGCATCGATGGAACGTGCCGGCTCAAGCGTCGAAACTCCTCCAGCATGAGGCTGGCCATGGCCGGCGTTACGGCCGCCTCCCCCTGCGCGGCCGCACGCAACAAGCCGAGCATCTCCTGGGACCGGTGGTTCTTCAAAAGATAGCCCTGTGCCCCGTTCTTGATCGCCTCGAACAGGTTCGCCTCATCGTCACTCTCAGTGAGCATCACAATGCCCACATCTGGCAGTTCCTGCTTGATCTGCCGTGTGGCCTGCAAGCCATCGGTGCCTGGCATCCTGATGTCCATGAGTATCAGGTCTGGTTTGAGTTTCCGGGCCTGAACCAGCACCTCCACGCCGTCACTGGCCTCCCCTGCAACCTCAAAGTCTGACTGAGTCGCGAGAATGCTACCCAACCCCTCACGAAACAGGGCGTGATCATCCGCCAACAGCACTCGAATCCGCTTCAAGTCATTCACTCCTTTCCGACCCCTGTTCGATGGGCCAGCGCAAGACGACCCGCGTACCCTGCCCCGGCGTCGAGTCAATGGACAGTTCCCCCCCAAGACGAGCCGCTCGTGCACGCATAATATCGAGGCCAAAGTGACCGTTTTCATCGTCCGACGAAGCCTGCGGGTCGAACCCCCCTCCGTCATCTTCCACGCTCACCACCGCCTGACCACCTTGGAGCTCCAGACACACAACGATCCGCTCTGCCCGGGCATGGCGAGAGGCATTGAGCAACGCCTCTCTCACCACGCGCACCACCTGTTCGGTCTGGTCGTGTGGCAGAGGCAAGGGGCTCTGGGACCGGATGAGGAGGTCCACCGCCGGCCCGGACTCCACTCTGAACTCGACCGTCATCTCAGCCAGCCGGTCCTCCAAAGCCTGGGGCGGTCGTATCCCCTGCTGCGGCCTGGCGATGAACTGGCGCACCTCCTGTGAAGCCTGATCAATCGTGGCGCGTAGATGCTGCAACTGGTCTATCACGTCATCACCGCGTCCGGTCGCCAGCGAGCCAACCGCCGTCTCGACCTTGAGACCCAGATAGTTCAACGTCTGGGCCAATCCGTCATGCATTTCCGCCGCAATCTGCTGACGTTCTTCCAATTGAGATAATTTGCGCAGGACCTCCTCCGCCTGCTTGCGTTCGGTGATGTCCAGCGCGACGCCGATACAACCCACGATACCACTTTCTGCATCGCGCAGCGGCTCGACGTGCGCCTGGTACACGTTGCCGGCCCATCCCTGCTCGAAGGTCACAGACTCACCCCGGAGGGCACGGCGGTGCATAGCGATGGGCAGGGACTCGGGATCCTCTGTCTGAAAATACTCCGACAGGGTCATGCCCACGAGGTCACCGGGCTGGAGATCCAAAGTAGCCAATCCTGCCCCCGTGGAAGAGGTGAACCGAAGCTCGGAGTCCGTCGTCCACAAGATGGCGGGTATCTGTTGGATCATGAAGCGGAGCCGCGCCTCGCTTCTCCGCAGCATCTTGGCTGCCTGCCAGCGCTCGCTCAATAGGGTGAGTAATTCCCGGTTGCGCACGGCCAGCTCCCGGGTGCGCGCGGCCACCTCCTGCTCCAATTCCTTGGCGTGGCGCTGCACCTGCTCGTGCAAGCGGGCCTGTTGGATGGCAACAGCCAGCACATCGGCCACCTCGCTGGCAATCTCGATATGATTCTCATCGAAAGCCTCAGGACGGCCGGCTCCGAGATTGAGCGCACCGATCAACTCCCCTTGAGCAAGCAGGGGCACAGCAATGTAAGAGCAAACCCCTTCCTGTCGCAGAGCGTGCTCCATCGGGGATAACTGGGGAAGATTCGCAACATCCTCGATCACACGGACCTGGCCCTGCCATAACCCCTCAAGATTCCCGAAGGCGTCCAACGGAGGGCGCGCTCCCGCATCCACGCTGGTCTCGCCTGGACCGTACACAGCGATCACCGTGGCCTCTTGCGCTTCCATGTCAAACGTGACGACGCTGGCGCGCCGGTAGGACACCAATTGCCGGATGTTGTCAAGGGTAGCCCGGGCGATCTCCTCCAAGGACTGAGCCGCCAGGATTGCGCGATCGATGATTTGCATGACCTCTAACCGCTGGGCGTAGCGCCGCAGCGTCTTCTCCGCCTGCTTGAGCTCAGTGATATCGTGAAAGATACTGATCGCAAGTTGAACAGCGCCACTCTGGTCGAGAATGGGCGTGGCCTTGACCACCAACCATCGTTCCACACCACTCCCCCGCACCCGCCAACGCAGGACGGTGGCAAGGCCTGGTACACCCTGACGTGCCAGCCGGCTCGGTAGTTGCTCCAGCGGGAACGGCTGTCCAGCCTCGTCCATGATTTCGAATTTGTGCAGCACCTCTGCGGCAGGCGCCTTCACAAGAGCCTCGGCCGAGGGATAGCCGACGACCCGGGCAGCTTCGTCATTTGCATAGACCATCTCGCCCGTGGGACGATGCGCGGTGATTCCGTCAGCTACTCCGCCAAGGATGGCCTCAAGTTGATCCCTCGATGCTTTTAGCGCCCCCTTCGTCCGCTCCAGATCCACGACACGCTGCTCAAGCGCGCCAACCATCGTATGGAGTTGAGCTGACATGAAGTTGAACTGTTCGGCCAACTCCTCCACTTCGTCGCCGGTGGACGCGCTGATCCGCCGGCCAAAATGGCCCGCGGCCACCTCTTGAGCAGCATCGATCAACTCCAAGATGGGTTGCGTGATCCGCTGCACCCCAACGGCCATCACCAGGGCCGGCAGCAACACGCCCAGCGCTAACAGCAGGAGCAAGAATTGCCGGTAGCCTCGACTTGTGCTGGTCAGAGAGGACCAATTCTCCTCGGCCACGAGCCCCCAGGACGTCCCCGGCACCGGTGCAAAGCCGGCGACGATTTCGCGGCCTTCCAAATCATGGGTGCGGACGGCGCCCACTTCCCCGGCCAGCGCCTGCCGCACCACCGTCTGCCGTGAGAAGTCATCGCCAACCCGATCGAGGTTGGAGTGGTAGATCACCCGGCCACTCCCATCCACCAGGTAAGTGGCTCCACTCTCCCCAATACGCAACTTCACTATGTCGCTGTAGAAGACGCTGAGTGCACCTTCGCCGAGACGAAACATGCCCAACACGCTTCCCAGGAACTCACCCTGATCACCAGTGACAGGTACAGCGACGGCGATGACCTCCGCACCTTGCGGTCCGTCCGCCACAATATCCGACAAAGCCGCCTCCGAAGTGCGCAGCATCTGGCGAAAGTAGGACCGGTTGGACCAGTCCTGCCCCAAGACCTCTGGCCGGCCCGGTCGGGCAGCGAGCACCTGTCCACGGTTATCCAGAATCAACACGCCGCCATCAAAAACCACCAGTCGGTTGCCGGCCTGTTTCAAGGCAGCCTGTTGCGCCACCGGGTCATTGTGATGGACACTCACAGAGCGCGCCAGGTCAGCCAGGATACCCGTATGCTCAGTCAATTCCGTTGTCAACTGGCCGGCTGCAAGACGTATCAATTGCTGGTCCCGCTCAACAACCAGGTTTTCCGTTACCTGTTGGTAAGTGTACAAAGTCACCAGGGCCACGGCCACCAGGATGATCGCCGTCGGCACGAAAGACCAGGCGATGATCTTGGCTCGTAGGCTGCCCCACCGGATTCCAAGTAGCACTGTAATCCTCCCGTCATGACAGCGATAGCGATAGTGATAGAACGCAATCATTATCGCTATTGCTATCCCTGCTGCGCCTCCTGGATCTGCCGGCAGACCTCCGTCATGTACTCCACCGGGCTCTGACCCAGCGTGAAGATCTGATCCCATGCGGCATAGGCCAGCCGCTTTGCGTCTGCCATGTTCGGGAAGATCTCGGCCGTGACCGAGTAGCCTTTGATGTGACCATCGGCGAAGGCGGCAATATCCACGTCTCTGGCCTTCTGCGGAAATTCCTCGCGGATGAAGCGTACCCACTCATCGACGAGAGAGGCACGCGCCGGCTGCAAGAAGTTCGCTCTGGCCATTGCCCGGCCATAATCTTTGCTGATGAGGAACTTCACGAGCTCCCACGCTGCGTCGGGGTGTTTGGTCCTGGCGTAAATGCCAAAGCCGTCCGTTGTGGCCAGCGTCACCCGGCGCACAGGCCACGCCGGCAGCGGCGCGACCCCAATACGGAAGTCGGCGCTCGTCAGAATCTCCTTTAACGCCCAAGAGCCATCTTCCACCATCGCAATACGCTGAGCAATGAAGGCGTCGCGAGTCGCCATGTTCTGCACGTCCAGAAACGTGGCCATCACTTCGTCATCCTGCATGCGGGCGCGAATCCATTCCATGGCCTGCATGGCCTCAGGCTCAGCCATGCGGCAGCGGGTGGGCTCATCGGGATCGACGAAGTGGCCACCCCAGCCGTTAACGTGCACCTGAATGCGCTCCCAGGAGATGTCGAGCATGCTACCCCACAAATCGGTTTGGCCATCGCGGTCACGGTCGTGGGTGAGGCGCTTCATCGCGGCTAGATAGTCATCGTGATTCCAGCTCCCATTAGGGTGGTCTACGCCATATTCATCGAACAGGTCCTTGTTGTAGTAGACTGCCAGGGCACCGTGATACTTGGGCAAGCCGAACTGCCGGCCGTCCCTGGTGAAGAAGGCTCGATACTGCGCCGGCGACCACTCGTCAATGGTCGCCTGGTCCAGGTCCGCCTCGACGTAAGGGCGCAGGTCGAGCAGATGGCCCTCCTGAGCCCAGATGGGGAAGAAGGTACAACAGCCCCACAAGACATCCGGTGCCGTGCCGACCTGCATGTCAGCCAACATCTTTTCCGACATGTTCTCCGGGTCGGGAGTGTAGAAGACGCGGATGTTGGGGTGCGTGGCGTGGAACTTTTCCAGCATCTGCTGGGCCATGGGCGGGAACCAATCGCTTCGCCAGTCCTCGTAGACCAGTTGCACTTTCTGTGCGTCGCGGCGCGCGGATTCGGGTCGAACAGGTTCGCAAGCAGCCAGGGCAGCGCCGGCCACTGCCGCCCCCGCCAGGCTCAAGAACTCACGTCGAGAGAGTGCCGCCAGGCTTCTGCTTTGAGTTCGCCGGAGCGCTTGCTGCGGATGTTGTCGCGCGTCCTTCATCAGTAATGGCTCCTCCATCGCCTTCGAAGCTTGGGGGTAGTACTGGCAATTCGTTGCCCACTCGTGGATGTCTTGTGGGATGAGGAAATGGGCTGTAACCATGCTGAAACGAGCGTGCGGGAAACGAGGGGCGGCATGACAGAAGGCAATCCTTTCATAGCCCCCTGCTGCTGTGCTTCAGCCAGGATGGCGGCCCGCAACATAATACTGCCGGCCCACCTATCGCCCGTTAGCCTACCATATCTCGCTCCACCTGTCAAACCGCCCGCCGGCCAGCAATAGCGAGACAGGACGCAGTGGGCCGCTGCGTGGGAATCGTGCCAGAAAAGGCTGAGGCGCTGTGCCGGCTGGCACAGCGCCTCACTCTTGCGTCCTCCTTGCGCGAGATATTGTAATCGACGAAGGTCAAAGAACGGTCTTAACCAGGTTTCAATCGCGTCAGAATGGACAAGGTTTACCAGCCATCCCGCTATCGCCCGGGCGGAAAGATGGCCACGTGGTCGCCCTCCTCCAGCGGGGCATCCAGACCGCCGTAAAATCTCAGGTTCTTGCCATTCAACATCACGTTCCAGCCACGGCGTGGCATGTAGACGTACTCGTAGTCCGCCAACCACGTGGCATCGCCATTGGGTGAACGCGCAGCCCACTCTGTTTCCAACACCTCGGCTCGCGCTTCGGGGTAGTAGTTGAAGAACTTTCGCAACAGCAGGCCGGCCGGCGCCAGATTAGGCACCCAGATTGCCAGCTTCTCCACATCCAGCAACGGGCGCAGTCGGCCAAACACCGCCACCTCAATCGGGTAGTCGCCTTCCTCGATAGCCCTGGCGGCGACGTATCCATCTTGCATGAGCTGCAGTTGCAGCGACAGATACTTGTTCCAGCCGGCCAGCGCCCGGGCCACCACCGTCGCATCCTCTACCTCTTCAGCGATGAAGCCGGCGAACGCGCCATGCACCAGGCTGATGGAACCCAGGATATACATCGGATCCACGTGGGTCTGACGCGGGCCGTGGCCGGCATGCTTCTTGCCGGCCCAGAACAAATACTCCGCAAAATCATGACCCATGTCCAACCCGATAGTGCGCGCCAGCCACGTGGTGAAGAAGCGCCGGCGCTCCTCCAGATGCTCGGAATCAGCGCCCATTTCCCAACCCAGGATCGCCGCCGTCTCCTCGACGTGCAGCAGATAGTCATAGGTATCGACCACCAATTGAGGTCCTCGTCGAAACAGGATGTCGGCGGTCTGCTGCATGGCGGTCACCTCGTCGTCGCGCAGGTTCAGAAAGCGCAACAGCCGATCCCATGTATCTGCCGGCGTCGGCGACAATCCCCTCAATGCCAGGGATTGTCCCGTTTTCGCTTGTATCTCTTGCTCTTGAACACTCATCCGCAACCCCCATTGAACTAGCAGGAGCACTGCATACCCAGCTTCCAAGGGAGACAACTCTCCACTATCCGTAGTTTAGCACATCCAATGCAGAAGCACATTGACCCAGATCAAATTCGACCAAAACCATTTTGACCTGATTTGGACCTGACCTTCACCTTTGTATGACCCAGCGGTGATATAATGTGATTGGTGTCTTGTGACTCGAATGTCCTGTGATAGCCTGGCTATCGACCCCGTGGGGTTGCGGCGGGAACTTACTGATGGTCTCAATACAGCAATTGAGGCCGGGTCACAAAACCGTGAAGGGCGTTATGATCAGATAGCATAACGCCCTTCTTTGTTTTCTGTAAGGTTTGGTGGATCAAACTCTACTCATGGAAAGGAGCTGAACCATGGCGCTTGGAGGATATGCCAATCGAGTTGGGTGGATCGATTTGACGAGCGGCACCGTCGAATACAAGCCCATCGACGAGAACGACGCTCGCAAGTACATTGGTGCCCGGGGCCTGGGCGTCAAGTACGTCTTCGACAACGGCCCCGAGGTGGAGCCCCTGTCGCCAGACAACATCCTGTGCTTCATGAACGGGCCGCTCACGGGCACCGAGGCCAACATGAGTGGCCGCATGGCCATCGTCACCAAGTCGCCCCTCACCGGCACTGTCACAGACTCGCACCACGGCGGCTGGTCGGCGGCGCGGCTGCGCTGGGCCGGCCTCGACGGCCTGGTGTTCAAAGGTCGTGCCAAAGAACCTGTCTACATCTACGTGGAAGATGGCAGGGCCGAAATCCGCGACGCCGGCGACCTGTGGGGGAAAGGCATCCACGAGACAATCGGGGTCCTGCAGGAACGCCATGGCAACGAGAAGAAGGACGATGTCAGCGTCATTGCCATAGGACCGGCCGGGGAAAACCTGGTGCGGTTTGCCTGCTGGATCAATGAGCACGACCGCGCTTCCGGCCGTGGCGGAACGGGCTGTGTGGGTGGCAGCAAGAACCTGAAGGCCGTGGTCATCAAGGCCGACAAGAAGATGCCTCAGCCAGCCAATCGCGAGGCCTGGAACGAGGCCCACAAGCGCGCTCTGGCCACGATCATGGACGAGGCCAACGTCACGGCGCCGCGCAAGGGTGGGCTTTCGGTCTACGGCACCAACGTGCTCATGAACATCGTCAGCAACATGGGGGCGTTGCCAGCCAGGAATTCTCAGCTCACCAGCTTCGGTGGGAAGGCCGAGTTGATCAGCGGTGAGTGGGTTAAGGAGAACATCCTGGTCAACGATCCCACCTGCCACGCCTGCCCGGTGGCCTGCAAGAAGGAAGTGGACACCAGCAAGGGCAACGGCAAATACAACGTTCACATGGAAAGTACTGAATACGAATCCATGTGGGCCCTGGGCGCGAACTGTGACCTGCCCGATTCGCGGGCGATTGCTGTGGCCATCGACCTATGCAACGATCTAGGCATGGATACCATCGAGATGGGCAACGCCGTAGCGGTAGCCATGGAGGCTACGGAGCGCGGCCTGGTCAATGAAGGCATCGCCTGGGGCGACGCGGACGCCGCGCTAGAGCTAATCCGCAAGATCGCCCTGCGCCAGGGCCTGGGCGACGACCTGGCCGAAGGGCCGGCACGGGCCGCGGAGAAGTGGGGGGCTCCCGAGATTTCCATGAGTGTCAAGGGACAATCCATCCCAGCCTACGATCCGCGCGGACTGAAGGGCATGGGCATCGGCTACGCCACGTCCAACCGGGGCGCCTGCCACCTGCGGGGCTACACACCGGCCAGCGAACTCGGCCTGATCCCGCTGGTCACCGACCCCCTGGAGTGGAAGGGCAAGGGCGAACTGTTGAAGATATTCCAGGACTTGCACGCATTCTCCGACTCCATGGATCTCTGCAAGTTCTCAGCTTTCGCCGAGGGCGCTGAGGAGTACGCTGCCCAGTGCTCTGCCATGCTGGGCGTCGAGATCACGGCTGACGATGTCATGAAGGCCGGGGAGCGCATCTACAACCTGGAGCGGTACTACAACAACCTGGCCGGCTTCCGGGAAGGCTCGGACTACCTGCCGAAGCGGTTCCTGGAGGAGCCCTCCACCATGCCCGGCTCGGAGGGGCACATCTGTGAGCTGGATGATATGCTGGCGGAGTACTACGAAGTCCGCGGCTGGGTTGACGGTGTCGTCCCGGAGGAGAAACTGCGCGAACTGGAGATTATCGAGTAACGTCGCCTATCACCTTCGCGCAAAGACAAAGGGCCCCCGCATTGGAGGCCCTTTGCTTTTTCAGGGATGACTGCCAGGGGGTCGTGATCAAAGCCGGCCTCAGCCGCCGGCGCGGATGGCTTTCCCCTTGAGGGCAGCCACGACGTGCTGGATTGTGGCCTCGTCGCCGGCAAACGTCACAATCGTCAGCCCGATGCGCAGCGCGCCGATGAGGATGGGATCGCCGGCCTCCACCGAGGCCGTCCAGCCGTCTCCGACCAGCGTGCCGACAGGGGTCTCGCTGGCGCCGAGGTCCATCAGGTAACGCCGGATGATGGCCGGCCCAATTCCTCGCAATTCCAGCCGCACCATCAGCCTCCAGCAACCGGCGGGAAGATTGTCAGCTCATCCTGCGACTGCAACTCGGTGTCCAGCCCCCCCAGAAAACGAACACTGCGCCCATTGACGAAGATGTTCACCGCGTGGCGAAGCTCGCCGGCCTCATCTACGACGCGGGGTTCAAGCGCCGGATATTGCTCGAACAGGCGGGCCAGCAGGTCTCTCACTACCGCGCCCGGCCCCAGGTCAACTTCAACCGAACGCCCCCCAACGATGTCACGCAGCGTCGCATAGAAACGCACTTCCATAGATTACACCCCGGTCTCAGTATCGTTAAGCAGTTGCGTCAGCGCGGCCGGCCCGTCCAGCAAGACTCGCAACTGGTTGAGCACGTTGCGCCCCAGAACAGTCTCCTCACCGAGCTCGTCGCCTACGACATAAACTCCAGGCAACACTACTTCACCGATCTGCAGATCGACGAGGTACAGAAAGACAGTTCGCCGTTCGCCCCACTGACTGCGCAGCCCAGCCTCAAACGCACGCCGCGCACCAATCCCGCGCAGATAGCGAACAGGGACAATGGTCCCGTCGGCACCAGTATCGATAATCGCAGTCAGTTCCACACGGCGGCCGGTCGGCACAGCAGTCAGTAGTACGTCGCACACAGGCAACGGCGGATCATACGTTGTGTCGTACGGGAAATTGCTCATCAGGCCGGCTCAACTCCCTCGATCCGACCTCCAATCCACCTCAGATCACGGTGCAACCCTGGTCCGACCGGCGCAATGAGAACAGGCAACAAGCCAAATCGCTCCCGTACCCGCTTCTCCAAGTGGGAAACGTTCCCATCGTGATCGACCACTCTGCCCTGATACAGCGCGACATGCTGCCCCGGGTATCTCTTCAGTAGTTCGCCGTGCATCGCCCAAAATGCCCCAGTTTCGGCATGAATGGCTTCCTGTTCCACCTCATCCAGGTATGTCCAGACGGCCATTTCGAGCACTTGCTCGACGGGTCGAGTTGTCTCGGATGCCAGTTGCTCAATCTGCCTGACTAGTATCGGCTCTTTCAATTCAATTCCCATCGTTCTGCTGCCTCCTTTAATACCAGAACCGTTTCCACAAGTCGTATGTCTATCCGTCCCATCTCATTGTACCATGCTACACGTGATACATCAAGCCGACCGCCGACGGGGGCAATCCACAACATCCTGCCCAATCGCCAGCCAAAGTGTGAACGACTTTCTGACCCGCCTTGGACGAGTTTTTGACCTGAAGGCGGTAGAATATGAGCAAGAGAAAGTGTCCATGCTGCACAGGACACCGGAGTGGTATTGATGGAGTGCAGTTCACCACAGGGGGCTTCCAATGGGAAGCAATGGCTATCACAATACAGACACGAGGCTCGATGCCTTCATCGGTGAAGCTAGACAGGCAGGCCACACCAGCCTGGACGACATCCTGGAACACATCCCGGATCTCGATAAGGACGTTGCACTGTTCCACCTCCTGCTTCAACGGCTTGAGGAAGCCGGCGTAGAGGTGGGCGGGAACGACAAGGCGATGGCGACAGGACCAGACGAAGCCGGCCGGCTGACCTACATTGCCGACGATGACGCTATCACGCTCTACTTCCGCGAGGTGGGGAACGCCCCGCTGCTGACCCGTGAGCAGGAAGCGGAATTGGCCAGGCAAATCGAACGGGGCGAAGCAGCCAGGAAGCGATTGGAAGCGGAGGAACTGCCGGCCGCCGTACGCGCTGCCCTGGAGCGAACGGTCATGGCCGGCGAATCCGCACGCCACAGGCTGGTCACCGCGAACGCCCGGCTCGTCATCAGTCTGGCCAAGAACTACCTGGGCCAGGGCGTGCCGTTGCTGGACCTGATCCAGGAAGGCAATATCGGGCTCATGCGCGCTGCCGAGAAGTTCGACTGGCGTCGCGGCCACAAATTCAGCACCTATGCCACGTGGTGGATTCGGCAGGCCCTCACGCGAGCCGTAGCCGACCAGGGGCGCACCATCCGGCTGCCCGTTCACCGACAGGAGCAGGTCCGCAAGCTGCGTAAGGCCATGCGCGAGTTGACCAAGCAACTGGGCCGGGACCCGACGCCTGAGGAACTGGCGAAGGTACTGGGCGACTCGCCGGAGGAGGTGGAGCGTCTGATGCAACACGCACAACGCCCCATGTCCCTGGAGAAGCCGGTCATGGAGTATGGCGACAGTCAATTCGGTGAGTTCCTGGAGAGTGACGATCCGCTGCCAGTTGACGTGGTCGAAGAAGATGCCCTCGCCCGCGATATCCAGACCCTGCTCGGGGCATTGCCACCCCGGGAGGCTCGCATTATTGAGCTGCGCTACGGCCTGCGCGATGGCCACGAATACACGCTCAAAGAGGTTGGCGAACGCTTCGGACTGACCCGTGAGCGCATTCGTCAGATCGAAAACGACGCACTGCATCGCCTTCGCAACCCGCGTCGGATCCGAAGACTCCGCCCCTACCTCACGTAGTGCTCTGTCAACTCCCTGCGTCCCGGTTACATCCGCTCCTGCTCCTCCATGGAGGCAAGCTGCTTTGCGATTTCCTCGATGGCGACGCGCTGCTTGCGGTAGAGGTCCGATTCGCTCATGGCCAGCCGGCGCGCTACATCGCGGGCGCGTCCACCCTGCCGGAACTTCAGCTCCAGGATGTTGTACAACACCCACTCGTTGGCCGTCAGGCTGCGCTGACCTTCTGGCTTGATAGCTTCCAGGGCGCGGTCCAGCACGTAGCGCATGGCGCGAGCCGGGTTGGAGCCGTGCTCGGCCAGGGCGTCGCGGACAATTTGGAGTTGCATCAGAGGGCTCTCGGTGAGCTTGGGGCCGCCCCAGTAGTGGCTGAGGGCGTCCTTGACCCAGTTGGCGAAGTCAGGCGAGCGGATGGGATCGTCCTCGATGGCTTCCAGGGCCGGCCCGCCGGCGTACGGCACTGTGCCACGCACCTGGGCTTGCAGCGTCTCGATCTGGGGGGCTAGCTCCTTGAGAACGCTGAACACGTTTTGCTGGAGCCGCCTGTCCTCCAGGGCCAGCGCGGCTTGCTCCAGCAGCCTGATTGCCACCCGGTGCTCTTCACCTGTGACATCGGCCAATGCCATCTCCGTCTGAAGCACCAGCACGCCCAGGGTTGCCCCGCCGTTCGGCGTGCGCAGAGCTGTAAGGGAGAACCCATCATCGCGAACAAAGCGGTCGGTGAGATCGGCCGGCTGTTGCTCGTATCCGCCATCATTGTTACCACCCAACCCATTCTCCGTAAGCTGGCCCAGTAGCGACGACAGATCGTGTTCGTGCAAGAATCTGAGGGCTACCGAGCGGTTGCCGCAGTAGGTGTCGATTACCAGCTTCCCGTCCTTCATCACCAGGACGAAGCCGTTCGCGATCCGCAGCAGGTCGCACAACGACGTGAGGATGTTCTCCAGGAGTTGGCGCAGGTCGCTGCTGGTGAGAAGGCGCTCGTCCAGCCGGCGCAGCCAGACCACCTCGCTCCAGTCACGCTGATAAATGATCAGATCGACCAGCGGCTTTGTGATCTGCACCAGCATCTGAAAGACCACAATCCCCACAACAATCGATAGAACCAGCACGGTATCGCGGGGCAGGCCGAGGATGCGTTCGGCTGGTGGTACCAACAGGGTAATCCCGATGACAAAGCTCCCCAGCAGCGGGGCCTGTACCAGATACTTGATCAGATCACGCTTGACCACCCGATCAGGAGTCAGCACGCCGTGGAAAGCCACGGCATAGGCCATGATTACCGTCATTGTGGCAATGCCTGTGCTGGCCATGGCTGCCAGACTCCAGAACACCCACGGATTCTCGGATACGACGTCCACGGGTGAGATGAGCAGATACGGGAAGACGCTCAGCGGTGCGAACACCGACACCAGCAGGTACGACATTCGACGGCGCGAGGTGGAAGTCAGGCAACGCCGGCGAGCACGCCGCACGTTCCATGCTGCCCAGCCGGCCACCACGAAGAAGTAGCCGGCAAAGACAGGGAACAGCCGGCCGGCATCGAAGTGGAATACGCCATGCGGCGCGACTTCAACGCCGTGGATCAGCCACTTCGTGGTTCCTACGAGAATCAGCATGAGGAGGCTGGTCAGGTAGGCCACACGGATGGCCAGCCGTCTGCGGCGCGAAACATCGTTGGTTATTCGGAGGATCGCGTCCGAGAAGTGCAAATAGGCTGGCGGCACGAAGGCAATGCCCACCCACTGGACGGTGAGCCAGACGGCCGCTGCATGGATGTCATCTACCGCTGCCAGGAACACATCGCCGACGTAGACGATGCTGACGAAAGCCAGCAATGCACAGAAGGCACGCGCGACGGCGTTACGCAGGTTGTGCGTCAGCAGGTAAACGAAGAGGGAAAAGGCGATGATGACCGTGGCCGACGCCAGGACGAGATTGATACGGCTCAACAGCCCCAGGAGTGTAAGGCTTTCCATCACTATCACAAGAGTATGGCGCAGACAATGCTCCACATGTCTCTATCGCACAAACCACAACACAAAGTAGTAAACGATGACGCTCACGAACAGCAAGCTATCCACGCGATCCAGCATTCCACCGTGCCCCGGGATCAGGTTGCCCGAATCTTTCACGCCGGCCTGGCGCTTGATGACTGACACGGCCAGGTCACCCATGGTTCCCATGACGCCAATCGAGAGGCCAAGGGCCATGCTGGGCAGCAAGGACGCACCGAGAAATGTCGCCAGCAGTGTGGTGACAATGGTGCACGCCAGCCAGCCGGCCACCGAGCCCTCCCACGTCTTCTTCGGGCTTACCGTGGGAGCGAAGGCATGCCGGCCCAGGTAGCGGCCGGCCAGGTAGACGCCGGTCAGGTACGCCGCTGAATCGTTAGCCCACGTCCCGAGAAAGATCACCAACATCCAGCCCAGGCCGTCGGGCAGGTCGCGGACGGAGATCATGAAGCCGGCCAGCCATGCGATGTAGACGGCGCCGGCGATGGTCAGCGCCCAGTCGGCCAGCGAGCGCCGGAGGGGGGAGCGGGCGATTTGCCACAGAAACGAGATGATGACTCCGGCAGCCAGCACGAGACGCCCCAAATGCGCATCGGGCTGCGCAGCGGCGATGATGAGACCGGCTATCAGTGCCAACCCCAGCACAGGCGCCGGATGACCACCATGGGCGGCCAACAGAGCATAGAATTCGTAACCGGCCAGCAGGGTTGCGACAAGGATGAGGACGAAGAAGGACCAGCCGCCCAGGTAGGTCAGGCCAAGGACGACGGGCAGGAGCACAATGGCGCTGAGAACGCGCTGTTGGAGCATGGCAAAGTGTATTGGGCGATCCAGCATTGATAATTGTCAATTGTCAATTGTCAATTGTCAATTGACAATTGTCTACGACCTGGGTGCCAGTGCCGGAGTGACTTTGTGGCTACGGTTCGGCGTCGGGCACCCGGCCGAAACGGCGTTCACGCCGGCCGTAGTCTACAAAGGCGTCAAACAAGGCTTGCTTGTCAAAGTCGGGCCAGTACGTGGGTGTAGAGTAAATTTCCGAATACGCTCCCTGCCACAGCATGAAGTTCGACAGCCGCATCTCACCGCCGGTGCGGATGATCAGGTCCGGATCCGGGAGGCCGGCTGTGGTCAGATAGCTTTCGAACAGGGCCTCGTCAATCTCGTCGGGCGGGATGCCGTCGCGGATGATGGCTTGCGCGGCCCGGATGATCTCAAGCCGGCCCCCGTAGTTGAAAGCCACGTTCAGGATGATGCGATCGTTCTCTTTGGTCAGGTTCACGGCCTTGTGAATCAGGCGCTGCAGTCGTTCAGAGACGCCGTCTAACCATCCGACATGTCGAATTTGTACGCCGTTGGCGTGAAGGTCGTCCAGTTCGCGCTTGATGACTTCTTCTAACAAACGCATCAAACCGCGCACTTCCTGTTCTGGTCGCTCCCAGTTCTCGGTCGAGAATGCGTAGATGGTGAGGATTTCAACACCGGCCTCGACACATCCCTCCAGGACGCGGCGGATGTTGTCCGTGCCGGCCCGGTGGCCGGCCAACCGCGGAAGCCCTCGCGCCCGTGCCCAGCGACCGTTGCCATCCATGATGATGGCAACATGGCGAGGCACCTTTGAGAGCCCAGGCACGGCTAGCTGATCTGCCACCAGGGTCTGCCGTTCCACCGCGGCGGCTTGCGCGTCCCCATCCCCGGACGCCGGCTGCGAACTTGGAGCTCGAAACATCGAGCGCTCACACCTCCATGATCTCGGCCTCTTTGGCCTCGCCGATCTCGTTAACCTTTTCGATGTACTCGTCCGTCAGTTCCTGGACACGGTCGCGGGCACGGTAATAGTCGTCTTCGCTGATCATCTTCTCATGCTCAAGTTCCTGAAGATCCTTGATGGCGTCGCGCCGGCAGTTGCGGACGGCAACACGGGCTTCTTCGACCCGGTGGGCGGCGACGCGCGATAGCTCATGCCGGCGTTCCTCCGTCAGACGTGGGATCACCAGCCGGATAATCGTGCCGTCGTTGTTGGGGTTCAAGCCCAAGTCCGAAGCCAGAATTGCCTTCTCGACGTTCGACAGAGCATTCGGGTCCCACGGTTTGATAGTCAGGAGCCGCGCTTCCGGGGCAGCGATGGAGGCAATCTGGTTGAGCGGTGTCAATGTGCCATAGTAGTCAACCATGACCCGCTCTACCAGCTTGGGCGAGGCCCGCCCTGTGCGGATCGTGGCCAGGTCCTGACGCAGCGCCTCGACAGACTTGGTCATCCGGTCCTCAGCTTCCTTCATGACATCGTCGATCATTATGAATTCACCTCGGATTGTTGAATCGCAGGCCGACGCTCTATTGTATGACTGTCCCTACCTCACCGCCCATTGCTGCACGCTCAAGGGCGCCCGGTTCCCACAGATTGAGGACAATGATCGGCATCTGGTTGTCCATGCACAGCGTAAGAGCCGTGCTGTCCATCACACCGACGCGCAGGTTCAAGGCATCGATGTAGCTCAAGTGAGCAAAGCGTTCAGCTTCAGGATGGAGCGCTGGATCTCGAGCATATACGGCGTCTACTTTGGTGGCTTTGATCAAGACATCGGCCCCGATTTCCATAGCTCGCAGTGCGGCGGCCGTGTCGGTTGTGAAGTATGGATTGCCGGTGCCGGCCCCGATGATCACAACACGTCCCTTTTGCAGGTGTCGGATAGCGCGAAGCCGAATGTACGGTTCGGCCACGGCGCGCATCTCGATGGCGGTCTGGACCCGGGTATCGACGCCAACTCGTTCCAGAGCATCCTTCAGGGCCAGTGCGTTCATCACGGTAGCCAACATGCCCATCTGGTCAGCGGTGGCACGGTCCATGCCGTGGGCAAGTCCATCCTTGCCACGCCAGAGGTTGCCGGCACCCAGGACAACGGCAACCTCAACTCCCAGGTTTCTGACGCGCTTGATCTTTTCGGCAAGGGCCTGGGCAGCGTCGGGATCAATCCCGAACCCTTCGGGGCCGGCCAGGGACTCGCCTCCCAGCTTCAGCATGACTCGCTTGTAGACCGTTTCGGGCATTGCCGCCTCGGTTTCTACTTCCCGTCGGTTGCCTCGCCCAGCTCGAAACGGGCGAACCGCCGCAACACGATATTCTCCTTGAGTTCGGCTACCGCCTCTGTGATCAGTTGATCAACCGTCTTATCACCGTCCTTGATATATGGTTGCTCCAAAAGAACGATTTCGGACACATACTTGTTCCAACGCCCCTCGGCTATCCGATCAACAATATGCTCCGGCTTGCCCTCCTCCAGAGCCTGCTGGCGATAGGCCGCCATTTCCCGCTCGCGGAAGTCGTCTGGAATGGCATCTCGAGACAGGTATTTGGGGTTCGTGGCCACAACCTGCATGGCCAGATCGTGGGCCAGCGCCTTGAACGGCTCTGTTCGGGCCACGAAGTCTGTCTCGCAGTTCAGTTCAACGATGGCTCCGACACTTCCGCCGGCGTGGATGTAGGCTTCAATAAGGCCCTCGTTCGTTTCCCGGCCGGCCTTCTTTTCGGCGACGGCCAGCCCCTTCTGGCGTAGCAACTCGGCTGCCTGTTCAAAGTCGCCGTTCGTTTCTTGTAACGCCTTCTTGCAGTCAAGGATGCCGGCCTGCGTGCGATCGCGTAACTCCTTGACCATGTCGGCAGTGATATTCATTCGTCCTCCTGTTATCAACCCGATTCGCCGACCCCCCAGGGGCAGTTACTTTGCGAACGGGATCCGCTTTTGTCTAGACCGTTCCGAATTCTTCTTCTTCCTCGAATTCGTCGTCGGATTCCTCGGAATCTTCGTCCGGCTCAAAGATACGCTGGGTGGTATCCACCGCGGCCAGTTCTTCCGCTTCCAACTCCTCGACGTACGCCGATTGACGCATGAGACGACCCTCACTGACAGCCTGAGCAATGAGACCGGTGATCAACTTAATGGCCCGGATCGCGTCATCATTGGAGGGTATGACGTAGTCAATAGGCTCCGGATCGCAGTTCGTGTCTACCATGGCGACGATGGGAATTCCGAGAATGTTCGCTTCTTTGACAGCGATGTCCTCGCGCCGCGTATCGATGATGAAGAGCATGTCGGGCCGCTCTCGCAGGTGCTTGATGCCACCCAGCCGGCGATTCAGCTTCTCCATCTCGCGTTCGAGTTGCAGAACTTCCTTCTTGGGCAGAAGGGTGAACTCGCCATGCTCCTGGCGTCGCTCCAGGTCCAACAGATAGTCAATCCGCTGGCGGATCGTCTGCCAGTTCGTTAGTGTGCCGCCCAGCCAACGGAAATTTACATACGGCATGTTGCAGTCGATTGCTGCCCGCTCAATCGTATCAGCAGCCTGCTTCTTGGTACCGACAAACATAACAACGCCGCCCTGGCTTGTCAGATCCCGGACGGCCTCGTAGGCCTGGTTGATGGCCCTGAGCGTCTGTCGAAGGTCAATGATGTGAATACCATTGCGCTCAGTGAATATGTACGAGCGCATTTTCGGGTTCCAGCGGCGGGTGTGGTGCCCGAAGTGGACACCGGCCTCCAGCAACTGCTTCATGGAAACAACAGACATGAATTTGAAAGTCCTCCTTTGGTTTTATTTTGCGCATCCGCTTCCGTCATCCCGCGAGGGGACCGGGGTGCACGCCGGCACCGCCCTCTTGGTCAGGAAGCGTGTTTAATGGTTCGTGGGCAAGATGCCCGGTTGAGAAGTATACCACAGAGGTATCTGACAAGCAAGTGTAGGTGTGGTATAATCAGTGATCAAGTTATCCAACAGTCTTGCGAAGACCTCCGAGGTTTTTCCCCAACGAGCTGGATCCGTGGGCTATAGAACCTCATTGGCCTGTCAGCGTGATCAGACTAGCGACCGAAAACCTCGGATGGTCTTGTTTTATCAGTGATGCTTGGGAGTGGGTGTGGAAATGCGAAAACGTCTGTACTGGGGTGTGCTGCCGATTGTCATACTTCTAGGTATGGTTGCCGTAGCAGACGCTCAGGGTGGCTTCACGGTTGTGCAAGAAAGCCACAGTTACGCTTTCAACCAGGAGTTGGTCTTCGAGTTGGCACTGCAGAGCGAGGAGGTGATCCCGGCCGGCGGCGTAGAGTTGCTCTACAGCATCGGCCCGCACAGCGATGTGGTGAATCGCCGGCGACCGGAGTACGAGCCGGGCAAGGCGCTGACGCTGCGCGTTCGTGACAGGTTGGACCAGGGCCAGATCCCCCCGGCCTCGACCATCTCGTATCACTGGAAAATCACGGATGAGGCCGGCAACACATTCGAGACAGA
This sequence comes from uncultured Anaerolineales bacterium, assembly GCA_964532665.1. Classification (GTDB taxonomy): domain Bacteria; phylum Chloroflexota; class Anaerolineae; order Epilineales; family JAANWY01; genus CAZHMV01. Next base: position 19,250 of record CAZHMV010000019.1, on the reverse strand, counting down.
CGAAAAGTCGTTCGTCTACATGGACGATCGGTTTGACTGGAAGTCCAAGACCGAGGGGCCGGTCACGATCTACTGGTACGGTCGGGCTGATGGCGAGCGACTCCTGGGCGTTGCGGTGGATGCGCTGGGCCGGCTGGAGAACACCATCGGCTATCAGATGAAGCTGCCCATCAACATTGTGGTGTACGCGAGCAAGCAGGACATGCAGGGCGCGATGTCGCCGCGCGGCCAGACCTTCGATGAGCAGATTGTCACGCTGGGGACAGTGGTCGCGCCCGACGTGATGCTTTTGTTGAACGAGTCCGATGTGGATAACACCATTGCCCACGAACTGACTCATATAGTGGTCGGTGCGGAAACGGAAAACCCCTTCGCCGAGATTCCGGCCTGGCTCAACGAGGGGCTAGCCATGTACAATCAGAACTACGTGGAATCCGGCTATACCGATACATTAGACGAGGCTGTGCGGAGTGGTGACCTGGATACCGTCCGCCGGCTCAGCGCACGCACAGGGAACCCGGCGCGGGTGAATCTGTGGTATGCCGAGGTGTGGAACCTGGTTGACTTTCTGATCAGCACCTATGGTGAGAATAAGATGGCCGAGTTGCTGGATGTTTTCAGTCACGGCGCTTATCCCGATGATGCGTTGATGAAGGTGTATGGGTTCGACCGAGATGGCCTGACGGCGCGCTGGTGGGAGTCACTGGGCGCGGAAGTTCCACCCTCGCTGAGGGGGAAGCCTGGGGGCGAAAAGGAAGGTGAACAGAGCCAGGCGACCACCATCCCGGAGGCTCCAACACAGGCACCGGCTGCCACCAAGCCCCGGCCGGCCCAACAGCCGGCGACACCACAACCCACCGGACCGCTGGCCTGCTGCCTGGGGCTGCTGCCAATGGGCCTCATCCTCTTTGGCGGGCTGCGATTCCGACGTCGCAGTTCGCAAGAGCATGTCAATTGAGATTGCGAAGTCGTTCCAGCGCATCCTCGACGGCCAGCTCACCCTGCTCCACCATTTTCAGGATGTCCATCTTGCTGAGGGCGGGGGCGGCTGCCTCATCAACGGCGGTCGCCGGCGCAGGCGCCTCAACTTCGGGCGCTAGCGTTGCCATGGCCGGCACCGGCTCGGCCGACGGTTCCCGGGCTCCCACCGCAGGGGCCTCTTCCTCCGTGATTCTGAGTACACCGTTGACTGTATTGAACCGGACGTCTGCACCCCCACCGTCATTCACGTGGCCGGCCCAGCGTCCCCACCGCTTTTCTTCGACAGCATGCGGCAGACCACACACGACATCGATGTTCACGCCGGACGCGACGACCTCGCAGGCAGTGTCGGGTGGCACGGCGAGATGGAAACTGCCGTTGACTGTTTTCACCGCATACTCGCCATGGGGGTTCAGGTCCGTTGCGAGATCGACGGTGCCGTTGATGGCCTCGGCCAGCAGATTGTCGATCTGGCCTGTTGCCCGGATGCTGCCGTCAACCGACTCGGCCCGCAGACTGGACAGCCGGCTATCAGACAGATCGACCCCGCCAGAGACCGTTTCGACGGCCAGCGTGCCATCGATTCGGCGTCCCTCGACGGCACTGTTGACGGTCTGGGCTGAAACGTCGCCCGTCAGGTCGCGCAGCGTGATCTGGCCGTCAACAGAATGCACCTTGACAGCCCTGGCGATCTCTGCGATGTTGATTGGGCCCGACACGCCGCTTACAGCGACGCTACTGGTGTGCGGAACGCGGACTGCGTAGTCCACCCTGACCACTTCCTCACCATGCCTGAGCCAACCGAATAGACCGCGCACTCCTCGGGCCGAGCGGGTCCTGGCCCAAACCCGCGTTCCTTCTCCACCAATCTCGACGGTGGTATCACCGTTGTCTCCCTGCTTGACGGCCACGATTTGAACCTCCGGTCGATTCCACCCCTGTATCTCGATCGTACCTGACACGTTGCCGATCTCAATCTCGGCGGAGTCGCCGGTTTGAAAAGTGCGCTCAATGCGTTCCTCAGTCATTGTCCTCACTCCTGCCAGTTACTCGACATAGATCTCGACACGTTCGTTGTCTTCCCGATCCTCGACGTCAACAATCTTACCCTGGGCTCCGCTGCGGATGGATGCCACCAGCCCCTCAATGTCGAAGTCGGCCGGCGCCGCGAACTTGGCCCCAATCTTCGCGCCGATATCCATCAGCCCCATTGGCAGGTTGATGTTGACTTTGTGCTCGCCCGTCTCCAGATCGGTGATTCGGACGCGCAGCCACTGCGCTTTCCGTTGAGGCCGGCGTGACTCGTCGTCTTGACCCTCCAGGGCTTCCAGCAATCGGGCCCCCTCCTCAGCCGAAATCTTGCCCGCTTCCACCATGCGTAGAATCTGCATTCTCTCATCTCTTGTGGTCATTTCCAGCATCCTTTCGATGACTCCGCTAGCTCCAGCGCCATGCGGTCGAGTGTGCGAACTTCGCGAAATCCGTGGGCTTCCAGCGCGACGATGGCCGCCGTGTGATCCGCATCTACTTTGGCACGGACGGCGCCACGCCGTTCGGCCAGGGCATCCAGGGCCTGGGCGACCAGCATGTCTTCCAGCAGGCCATGCAGGTCAGGATGAATCAGAAGCTGAAGTCGCTGGGTATACCCCCCCACGCGGACTTCCACAATGGCAACGACTCGTCCGTTGGTGTTGGTGATGACCCAACGCAGCGTGGCCGGCAATCCAACGAGCCGGCGCAGGCCAGCTACCAGGCGGTCCCCCCTTCTGACCTGGTAGTCTTGCCGGCGGATCGGCTCGATGCATTGCGCCAGGGCGGGAGTAACCTGGTGAGCCAGTTCAAACATCTGGGAGCTGTCAGCCGGGCGCGCCGGCCGGAGCCGGTATCCGTCGGGAGGCGCGATGCGCGGATTCCGCTCGATGTGATGCCGCTCCAGCTCTGTCGTTCCTTCCACGACGACGAACCCCATGTCGAAATACAGCGACTTGGCTGGCATGTTCTCACGGCGCACTTCCAGAGTCACCCACTGGGCATTGCGCCCCCGAATCCAGTCGATGCTGGCATCCATGAGTTCGCGCGCAATACCACGCCGGCGGTAGTCGGGGTGCACTGCTACGTTGCTGATCAGCCAGTTCTGCGGTGATACGCGGCTGATCGTCACGTTCCCGACGACGCGACCGTCTTCGATCCACACAAAGCCGTAGAAGATGCCCCCCAATGCCATGTTCAACTGGTTTGCCACCCAGATGAGCGGCTTTAAGGTGCCCAGGGTTTCCACGTCCCGCAGCCAGGCGGCCTCGGGCCGGTCTAGTTCGTCTGGAAACGCGATACGCAACAGGGCCACGACCCCTTTCAGGTCGTGAGTTGGATTGAGTGGCCGGAGGCCACGGAAAGGTTCTTGACGACGAACAGCGCTGGTGACCATGCTCACACCTTTTTCAGGAGCTTTACAGCCTGTTCTGGCGTAATCTTGCCTTCGGACAGCTCACCCAGGATGTCTCGCCGGCGTTCCGCATCTTGCTGTTGTTGCTCCTCCACCTCGTAGCCCAGGGCCCGAATCAGGTCGTTGAGCCGGCTGCGGACTGTGGGATAGGACAACCCTAACTCTTCACCGATGCGGCTCAGCTTGCCGTCACAGCGAATGAACAACTCGGCGAAGCTCAATTGCTCGGCCGTCAGGTTGGCGAATGGGCCTACCACGCTGAACCGACCTTCCAGCGTCGAGTCACAACGCCGGCAGTGGAGCCGCGTCACGGTCATCTCGTCGCCGCACACCGGGCAACGCGCAGGAACAGGATACGCCATAGGGATCTTCTCCGATCAACAGGTTGATATCTTGCAATAGTATAGCATGAGGTTTGATTTTTGTCAAGTGGGATTTAGAGAACTTTATATTGAGATGCATAATATTGATACGAACGCATGCCTGGCGAATGAATTCGCGGCAACCCTTGCGAAGCCGGCCTGCGCCGGCTGACTCTCAGTCGGCGAAGCCTGTCCTGAGCCCGTCGAAGGGGCCGGCTTCGCAGCCGCAGGCACGGTTTATGAAGTTTGGCACGGGGGTAAAAGTGACACGCAGCCCATGAATGAATTCACGGTGATGTCATTCCGAACGGAGCGAGACACAAGGCCGAATTTGATGTCGTGCGACCTTTTCCCCAGTGCGTATTGGGGCTAGACCACGAATTGCTCTGTGGTCAGCTTGGGGGACTTGCCGCGCCGCGTCTCGTAGATGTATTGCATCCCTTTTGCCAGGAAGAAGACGCGATAGTCTGGCAGGGCATCCTGGCCAAAGTCGTCGTAAAGGGGTGTTTCGTTCTCGGTGTCCAGGCGTTCGATCCGCTCCAGTTTGGTGACGGAAACGATCTCGGGATCCAGGCCACGGCGTTCAATCAAGTCAGCGGCTGCTTCGGCGACGATGGCCTGGGCACCTTCGGGCACCGCGTCAATCCGAACTCTGGTTCTCGACATCGAACTCCTCTTCTTTGTCTTCCCAGCTTATGATCCACACGCAGGCGCCGGCCAGCAGGATCGTTGCAACGACCAGGGCGGCCATCTGGCCTGGAAGCAGGCCGGCGTCCCGCGCCGACCAGAACAGGATGGCCACCATCCCAACTGCCAACGCGCCCCACGCGGTCAGATAGGGGTGATCTCGGGCAAACTCTCTCATTTTGAAGCTGTTCTCTCCTCCTCGGGGATCTGCTCCCAGGCGGCCCGCACCTGTTTCCACAGTCCGTCTATCGTTCCATTGTTTTCTATCACGACGTCTGCCAGCGGTAGCTTTGGCTCAATCGATGGCTGGGCGTCGATACGTGCTTCAGCTTCCTCTCGGGTCAGTTGTCGCGTCCGCATGAGCCGCTGGATTTGCTGTTCCCGTGATGCCGTCACGATCCAGAGTGCATCGCCGCTGGTGTGCATGCCGGCCTCGATCAACTTGATGGCTTCGATGGCCACTACCGGGGCTGTGGCCTCCGCCAGCCGCCGGGCAATGATCCGACCCACGGCCGGGTGAGTGAGGCTTTCCAGCCGCTTAAGAGCAGCAGGGTCGTCGAAGACGATCTCGCCCAGCTTCGTACGGTCGATCGTGCCGTCGGCACGCACAATCGCCGGCCCGAAAGCCTCGACGACGGACTCGTAGGCCGGCCCGCCAGGCTGTATGACCTGATGAGCGATCCGGTCCGCGTCGATGACCTCCGCTCCCAACCTGGTCAGCATTTTCAAGACTGTGCTCTTCCCGGTGCCGATGTTCCCCGTCAAGCCAATTCGGTACATACCGCTGACGATTGTAGTGCGTTCTCGGTTGGCTGTCAAGGGCAAATCGATTATAATATGGAGCATGCGTACAAGGGCCTTGTTAACCCGTTTTGGGCCGGGGCTGCTGCTGGCTAGCTGCACAACTGCGCTGGCCGGCCTTGTCCTCACGATGCCACCAACCCCAATGATGCGCCTGGTCTTTCTGGGTCTGATGTTTGGTGCATCCTTCGGACTGATGTTGCTGATCTTCCAGGCTTACTATGGCCGCCGCCTCCCGGCGGCCATCCGACGGCGTGACCCGCAACGGGCAGCTCGAGAAGCGCTCATGATGGCAGGTTTCGTGACGCTGTGTGTCTGGCTCCGGATGTTGCGCATTCTGACACTGACCAATGCCCTGCTTCTGTTGGGCGTGCTTGCATTCATGGAAGCACTTTGGGTATCGCGTGCTGAGTAGGTTAGGTCGTCGGGCGTCGGGGTGGTAACCGCCTCCATCCCTCACGTCGCTGCCTATCGCCCGGCGGCGTTGTCTTCCAGCGGCTGTTCATTACCTGAAAGGACGTGGCGGCATGTGGGTGAGAATACGGGGACTGGTGGTGACCGTCGTGCTCCTGGCCGGCCTGCTGCCCGGTGGCTGGCAGCCGGCCGGTGCAGACGCGATCACGGTCGGGCTGGAGCCGAGGCACCTGGTCGGTGATGTGGGTGGCACGGTTGTCACCACAGTGCAGATTGACGGAGTTGTGAACCTGGGAGCGTTTGAGTTTCATCTGGGTTACGATCCGGCAGTGCTCCAGGCGACGGGTGCCGAACTGGGGGCATTCCTCACCAGCACAGGGCGGTCGCCGGTGCCCCTGGGTCCGGCCATGCGAGTTGGCGAAATCCGCTTTGCCGGCGCCACGTATGGCACGGCAGCCGGCCCGGATGGTGCCGGTGCGCTGGCTCAGATCACGTTCCGCGTTGTTGGTTCCGGAACCAGCACTCTCACTTTCAACCGCATTATCGTCACCGATGCGGTTGCGCAGGTGCTGCCGGCCCGTGCCATCGACGGCACCTTCTCGACGGAAGCGAGTCTCTATTCCCCGGTACACCTCCCGCTGCTGCTGAGATAACCGTTTATTGCTTACTTGTCTATGCCAAAGCGATGTTTGACGAGCGCCCAGAGCGTGGGAATGCCGTCTAACGGCGAAAGTTTCTTCTCATCGTAGCGGGGATAGTAGTGGATCGGCACCTCATGGATTCGCAGCCCACCGCGCAGGAGCTTGGCTGTGATCTCCCCTTCAATATCGAAGCCCTCACTCTGCAAATCCAGACTTTGCATCACCTTGCGATCCACCAGTTTGTAGCACGTCTCCATGTCATGCAGGTGCGTCCCAAACAGCAAGTTCGTCACCCAGGTCATCAGCCAGTTGCCCCAGCGCATGTAGAACCGCTGGCCACTGAGATCGCGGACCCCGTAGACCACGTCTGCGTGTTCGCTGGCGAAGGCCTCCAGCAGCGGGGCATAATCCTTGGGATCGTACTCAAGGTCCGCATCCTGAATGATTACAGCATCGCCGGTCGCGGCCGCCAGCGCGGTACGAATCGCCGCGCCCTTACCCCGATTCTCCAGGTGATGAATCACCCGCAGATCCGTGTGCTGAGCATAGTCAGAGTGATCAACGACCAACCGGCGCAAGATGTCGGGCGTGGTATCTACTGATCCATCATCGACGACGATGATTTCCTTATCGACATCCACGGCCGCCACACGCTCAACAATCTCAGCAATGCTGGCACATTCGTTATAAACCGGGATGAGAACCGAGAGCTTCATCTCTAGGATCAATGCTCAGTCTTCCGGGCTGCCGGCATGCCAGGCTTTTTCCAGGAGAGCGTGCCATCGCCGGCCTGGGCCGGGATCGGCGTACCCCCATCGCGATGTTGCTCCCACGACAGGGCACTAAGATCAGTATCATCGCGGCAACCCTCCATAGTCTCCTCCACCAGCCGATCGACCACGGCTTTCATGTCGCCCGTTTCTCGAAAGGTCGCGATCTGCCGATCAGCACTGGAGCCCTCCTCCAGGATGCGGTGGATGTATTCAACCTCGTCGCGGCTCCCCAGATCATCCAATACATCATCCACGAACTCCACGAGTTCCCGTAAGAGATCGCGTGCCGGCAACTCCTCGCAGAGGCCGAAGTCGATGAGCTTACCATCCAGGCCATACCGAACTGCCCGCCACTTGTTCTCATTGACCAGCGCCCGGCGGTAGACGCGGAAGGTCATGTTTTGTCGGCGCAGCTTCCACAGCTTGGCCACCAGGGCTTGGAACAGGGCAGCGATGGCAATGGCCTCATCCACACGCGTACACATATCGCACGCCCGGAACTCCAGAGTGGGATAAAAGGGATGCGGGCGGACATCCCACCAGACCTTGCTGCCATCCTCGATGCAGCCGGTTTTCACCAGGACATCGATGAATTCCTGAAACTCCGCCCACGAATTGAAGCGGTCAGGAATGCCCGTGCGCGGGAAGTCCTCGAAGATAACACTCCGGTATGACTTCAGGCCGGTGTCCCGGCCCATCCAGAAGGGGGAACTGGTCGAGAGCGCCAGGATGTGGGGCATCATGTAGCGGATGACGTTCATCGTATCGATGGCAAATTCCCGATCCTCAATGCCGATATGCACATGCATCCCGAAGATCAGCAGCCGGCGGGCCAGGTATTGCATGTCCTCAGCCACCTTGTGGTAGCGTTCGAAGGGGGTGATGTCCTGCGCCAGCCAGGACGCGAAGGGATGCGTGCCGGCGGCTGCAATACACAGTCCCTTGCGGCCCGCCAGGGTAGCAATAGCCGATCGCAGGCGCACGAGTTCTTCACGCGCTTCCTGGATGGTGCGGCAGACCGGCGTGCCAACTTCCACCATTGACTGATGCAACTCCGGCTTGAGGGACTCTCGCAGCACCATGTGCCCCTCTTCCATGAACTGCGTGATGTAGGACCGCAGGTCCCGGGTCTCAGGATCTATAATCTGATATTCTTCTTCGATTCCGATAGTCAGAGAGGGGGGCTGATGCATCGCACTACCTCCTTGGCAGAAGCAGTTTACTTGACCTCAATCACGAACGTTGGGACAACACTACCGGCACCAGCCGTCACGTTCAGTAGTGTGCTGGCAGACAGGCGGGTGAGGCAACCGTGGACCGACCGCCCCTGAAAGAGGTACGGGTCCAGATCGACCAGGCGTTCGCCGATGTGAAGCCGGCCATCGGCGTAGGCCGGGAACATCTCCCGATGAATCTTCACCTTCTCCTGGACAATGCTGGACGACTGGAGCGCGTTCGCCACCGCCTGCTCCCACTCGTCAGCCGTCGATTCCCAGCCGATCATCACACCCTTACCGCCGTATTCATCGTTCGGTTTGATGACAAACCGCTCCCGATGGTCCACAATGAATGGAATCAGGTCGATTTCCTGTCCGTGATAGGTAGTCTTGCGCTCTTCCACCTTGCGTGTCCAGGGGATGTGATTCGCAATGGCACGGCGTTCGCGCTGGTTGAACAGATGCGCATTGGCTTCGTCGCTCAACACCGCAAAGCTCATCTTCTTGTGGAGCAACTTGCAGCGCACGGGGTTCACCATGACAGCCGCGTGATCACGCACCGCATGAAGGATGGGGTGTTTCAGACCATACTTGCGCAGCAACTCGCCGGCCAGAACCCGCTTGTATATGATGTTGATCACAAAGTCGCCGGCGCGCAAGCGGCCATCCCGGTACTCCAACTCGTCGGGGGCCGCGATGACCGTCGGAACACCCTGCGACTCAAAATACGCCTTAAAAATGTGGAACTCCGGCGTCGTCGGCACTCCCTTCCAGTCGATGATGCCGATATGCGGCTCGTCGGTGCCGCCCCACTGGCGGTAGCATTCCAGCAACGTTTCCAGCGTTTTGCCACGCACCGGGATCTTGCGCACGCTGTAGCGGCGCGTGAACTGTTGCATCACCGGCAGGTCCAGGAACGCTTCGGCCAGCACATCCTCGTAGCCAGCACCGGCCGGCGTCTCGGCATTGTACTCGACGAAATGCAGCGTGCCATCATGGCTGAGAAACGAGTCCAGCCGGGAAACCGGCGTCGGTGAGTCGTAGCGAGGGTCCAGGTGAATCAACGCTTCCTCCTCAGCCGTCAGGTCCAGTTGCGCCCGCAGCGTAGGATTCGCCAGCAAAGCGTCGTAGGCCTTCCGAAAGGCGCTGAGGATGACTTCACACTCGTGCGACAGATAGGCGTACTGATCGGTGGTCAGAAAATTGGGCCGGAGGACGGTGCACAGGGGCCGGCCACCAAAATTCAGATGCCGGCTGAGCATAGCCGCCTCCAGATGCGCCTGGGTAGACGCCGCCACTGCGCTATCAAAAAGGTCGTTGTAGAAAGAGATCGCACCGTTGATCATTGGACCACCTCATCACGGAGAAGCAACATAGTTACGCAGGGTCAGCGGCAGGTAAAGGTGACGCAGTGATGGAGGCGTCGCCGTTGCGGTTGGCGTCGCGGTCGGGGTAGGCGTCGGTGTCATTGTCGGTGTCGGCGTTGGCATGGGCGTTGGCGGGATCTGACTGCCGAAGAGAATGTACACCGC
>CAZHMV010000019.1:0-9299 GCA_964532665.1 uncultured Anaerolineales bacterium | reverse complement strand
GCCACCGATTCCCCCAACCAGGCCTGGTCATTCACGCCGCCCTGGGGTCCATAGACTGTCAAATCGCCAGGGGTTGTGGCCAAATCGCGGACTGCTCCCGGCCTGAGCGAGCCGAAGATGCCGATGACCTGGCCCGCATTGACGCCGGCCGGCCCGTCAGCGGTGGGTGAACCTATAATCAGGTCCGCGTGGGCATCCGCGTTGACGTCCCCTGTCGCCAGCGAGCGCCCCAACTGATCGAGTTCGGCTTCACCGATGACCGACCAATCCGGTAAGTCAACAGCAAGGTCCGCAATAGCATCACGCTTCTCGGGATCGCCAAACAGGACCTGCACGGTGCCCATCTGCACCTCGCCGGCCAGCTCAGAGCCAATGGCCAGGTCTTCAATCGTGTCACCAGACAGATCGCCAAAGGCGAGATAACTGCCGAGCTTTACGTCACGGGCCGGGCCAACAGCCGTAAAGAGCGACACCTCATCGGGTACACTGTCGAGCCGGAACTGGCGATCCCGCAGGCGGCCTCCTCCGAAGATCACGTACACCTTTCCACAGTGGAATCGGGAGGGCGTGCTGGCCAGGGGAGCCGACATGGCCAGGTCATCAATCCCGTCCCCATCAAAGTCACCTGTAGCCAGCGCCGCCCCCAGAAAATCGCGAGCCACGGCCGAAACGGATGTCACCTCGAGTTCAGGTGGAATGGACGCCAGGTCGATCTCGCCAGGCAAATCACTCCGTCCCCAGATGATCCAGACTCGGCCGCGGCTCGGATCAGAGGTATTACCATAGCCGAAGTTAGGTGCACTCACAATCAGATCGCCCACCCCATCGTTGTCCAGATCACCTACCGCGATGTGACCGGGTTCCTTGTACTCATCACCGCCCAGGTAGTTGGCAACCCCAGCTCCGTACACGGTGATATCGGGTTGACGGCCCTCGGCCGGCCAGTCACCGGCCGGTTGGCCGAAGTACACATAAACTTCGCCGGCCCCGTTCCGCGAATTGTTGGGCCCATCGGCCAGATAGGCCCCGACCGCGAGATCGGCAATGTGGTCGCCGTTGATATCGCCGGCCGCCAGGTCTGTCCCGAAAAAGTCCCCCGATTCCTGCCCATACAAGACAACATTGACCGCACCGGACCGTCTGAGATCGATCAGCACCGCCGCCAGGGTTTGCCAGGCTACCAACAACAACACGATTGCCACTGTAACGAACACCGGTCCAAACCGCTTCACTACTCCAAACATCCCCTCAAATCCTCTACTTCCGATTCTTCATGATCAACGGCAGATAGTCGAAAACGACGGGCGTCGGGGTAACCGACGCGGTCGATGTGGCAGTTGGTGTGACTGTGACGGCAGGGGTAACCGACGCGGTCGGCAATGGGATTGTAGATGTAGGTGTTGGCTGGGGTGCCTGTCGATAGACAACGAACACCTCGCCCGCTCCCTCCAGCACACCCCCGTTGGTCACATCAGCCCCTCTCGCGCCAAGGACCAGGTCATCGGGCGAGATGCTATCCAGGTTGCCGGCTGCCACGCGCCCCAGCGAGTCCTCACGATCCCGTCCGTAGATGGCGATGTCTGCATCTTCCGCGATGAGATCGAGGGATGCCGGCAGATCACCACCAAATGCGACGTAAGCTTCGCCGGCATTCGGCCGCGCACCGTCCAAGCCATTACCCGGTCGGGACCCTGCCATTACGTCCAGCACGCCATCACCGTTGAAATCGCCCAGGGCAATGCTGTCTCCCAGGCGACCACCCGGTTGCTGGGCCGTGAAGCCTTGCGAGCCATACAGGGCAAAGTCTGCGCCGTCTGCCAGATCCGTGGTGGTGCCGGACAATCGCGGCCCGAAGAAGACAGCTACCTCACCCGCATCGGTCCGCCCATTTTCCGGGCCGTCTCCACCGGGGGCGCCCATCACCAGGTCGGGCCGAGCATCGCCGGACACATCGCCAATCGCAAGATAGCGTCCTACCTCGTCAAGATCATCAGCTCCGTATATCACCCAGTCAGCCGGCAGCGTTGCCAGGTCACGCTGTCCACCCAGGCTCGCGGAGCCGAACAAGACATGCACTTCTCCGGCCCCAGCGCGATCATCCTCGGGGCCGGCCCCACCTCGCGCACCTATCGCCACATCATCAGCGTCCGTGCCACCAAGCTGGCCAACAGCCAGACCACTGCCAAGAAGATCCTCCCGCTGAGCGCCAATGATCCGCACATCAGCATCTTCCTCGGCCACACGCGTGTCAGGCCCCGGGTCCCGACCGAGGGGGCCGAAGAAGATGTAGACTTCACCCGCATCCCTGCGATTGCTTTCCGGTCCATCGGCTCCTGGCGCGCCGGCAATGAGATCCACCACGCCGTCACCGTTGACATCGCCGACGGCCACCGTCATGCCCAGCCACGGACGAACCCCGTTGGCCGAAATCACGACATCGCCGGGCATTTCTGCCAGATCAACCGACGACATCGTTTCCCACTCAGCTCGATCTCGACCAAAAATGACGCGGACCTCACCGCTACGGCCGTGCGCGTCCGGTACCCCCAATACCAAATCATCCACCCCATCACCACTGACATCCCCAATGGCAATGGTACCCGCCTGGCGGTCAGCTCCGCCGCCGATCTGGTCCAGAGCAACCGCGCCCGTCACTGTCACGTCAGCGTTTGCGGCACTGAGAGGGGTTGGGCGGCCCTGCCCACCAAAGAAGAGGTAAAGACGGCCAGCAAACTGCTCAGCGCCGGCCCGGGGTGCCCAGGGCGCACCAATCACGAGATCGTCGATGCCGTCTCCGTCCAGATCACCAACGGCCAAATCTGTTCCAAGGCTCTCACTGGCTACGTCGCCGGCAATCAGGAGGTCGGGGTCCTGTGTGGAGAAGTCGATCACCAGACCATCGGCACGTACCGACGCGACAGCCACCCCCAGCACTACAGCGATGATCACAAGCTGCCGGCCGGCGACACGTACAGGCGAGCGAAGACGCTCTGCACCATCCACCAAGACACTCAATACCGCTGCCGTGATGTCCATGCTCCTATCCTTTCAACAACTTCCAACCCCCGTCCTTCCCTTCCGCCCGAAACCCGCTGAAGCGGTTACTACGCCCCTCTCGCTTTACACTTACCAAAGCACTAATCCGAACTCTCGCTCGCCTCTGCCTCGTCCCCGCTCTCCTCAGCCGGCGCCGACTCCTCTGCCGATTGGGCGTCGTCGCCGGGTTCTTCAGCCCGCTGCGGAATGGGTTCGGTCTGGACCTTGATGTGGGCCGGCGATATCGGGATGTGGCAAACCGGACACGGCACGGGTCTCACGAACCCCAACCGGGTACGCGGCGGAGCCAGACTGATATGCTTACCACAATGTGGGCAGACAATGCGCAGGTGCTTATGCTTTGATTTTGTCATCGTTTACGACTCCTTGGGCGCTTGCACCAAAACTACTGTAAACCAAAGACCACCTGCCACCGAAACTCGCGATGCTCCTCAGGCGGCTCCTTGGCTAGCTTGATAGCCATATCGGCCATGGCGTTGACCACCCATTCGAAGTAGAACGGGGTTAATGAATACACATCCATGTCCGGTGCCGGGTTCATGAAGTCAATGGCATACGGCACGTCGTTTCGAATCCCAAACTCCACGGTGTTCATGCGATAGTCCAACGCGCAGTTGAGCCGGGTGCAGTCGGATACAATTCGCTCACCGAGTTCGGGCGTGAGATGCTCGTGCTCGACATGGTATTTCTTCTCAATCGGATCGTATTTGATGGGCATGATGTTGTCAAAATCGATGCACAGGCAGCGCACGTAATGATCCCACTCGATAAACTCTTGCAAGATCATCGTCTTGAGACCCGTCTGGTCGTAGCGCCAGATGAGTTCATCGACCGAGTTCACGCGATAGACGTCCTTCCAGCCCCCGCCGTGGGCATCCTTGAGAATGGCCGGCATGCCCACATAGTCGGCGATGCCCTGCCAATCCAGAGGATACTCCAGGTTGCGCAGACTCTCCTGCACCACCCCCTCGACGTAGCTCTTGTTCGGCAGCAGCACCGTCTTCGGGCTGGCGATCCCGAGCTGGGTCACCAGAGATGCGCCGAAGAACTTGTCATCCGCCGACCACATGAACGGATTGTTGACGACCGTGACCCCTTGCAGCACAGCATTCTTGAGAAACGACCGGTAGGCCGGAATCTCATGCGAAATGCGGTCGATGATGACGTCGTAGTTCACCGACTGGTTCATGCGCGTGCCACCGATTTTCACATAGTCGGCCACCACGCCCTCATCTCGCGAATTCACCTCCTCGATGAAGGCCGGCGGCCACGACCACTCACGCCCCACAATGAGCCCCACTCGATAAGACATAAAATCAGGTTCCTCCCGGCCCACCTATGTACCACTGAATCATCTCATGCCAATACGGCCAGTCGTGGGCCCAGCCATCCCATATCCGAAAGGCGTGCCAGATGTCCTTGTCCCACAATATTTGAGAGAATTGTCGGTTGTTCTCGAAGTTCTCGTCGTCGCGTCCAATGGCGATGATGATGTCCAGCCGGCGGAGCAACTCCAACTGGTGCGGCTCGTGCACATTGGCCATGAAATCCATCGGATTGACGAAATAGAGATTCTCATCGTAGTACCCATCGGTCCAGTGCTTCGCATCATACAGGCCGCTCATCCCGATCAGCCGGTTGAACTTGTCAGGGTGCCGCAAGCCAATGCTCATCACATGGAATGCCCCAAAGCTGGCCCCAACGCCCATAACGTACGGATTTGGGTTCCGATCATGGCTGAAAGGCAAGACCTCTTCAACAATGTATTGATCATACTGCATGTGCCGCTGGATGCGGCCGCTGGGGTGAGCCCACCTGGCATACCAGCTCTCGCTGTCAACACTGTCCACACAGTAGAGCTGGATCCACCCGTTTTCCAGATGCCGGCGGAGCACCCGGATCATGCCGAAGTCTTCCCACTCGTAAAAGCGCCCCTGGGAAGTTGGATACACGATGACCCGCGCGCCGGCGTGTCCAAACACCAGCAACTCCATCCCCCGGTTGAGGCTCGGGCTGTGCCAAACATGATATTCTCGATTCATGCGTTACCTAAATCTGATGCCACCATAGTCGATTGTCTTCCAGCCACGGCGCGACACGTCCCTCCCGCGTGAGGTGGGCCAGGTACGCCGCGACGGTCGTCTGCATGAGATAGAACTGCGGGATGCTCGCGAAGTGCAAATCCAGCAGGTCGGCGACGCGCGCCAGAATCTCGCTCAGCTCGCCGGCCGGCGAGCACGCTAGGTGCACTGCCTCCATCGCGCGCTCGATGGCCGCGCGGTTGGCATCGGCCAGGGCATCGATCTCTTCGGTCGGCTCGCCGTGGGCCGGCAGGTACACCCGGTAGTCGGCGGTGCGCAGCCGCTCGATGCTCTCCAGTTGCTGAGCGACGTCGGCGGTGAACGGAATGCCATACTTCTCCAGGATTTGCGGGCCGAACAGCCCATCCGCGCAGTAGCACACACCCTCGTAACCGACAGCCACCATGGCCGGCGCGTGGCCCGGGATCGGGATAATCTCCAACTCCACGCGATTGATCTCCACCGTGCCCGCCTCCAGGGTGAAATCCACGGGTGAGGCCGGCGCCATCAACCATTTGTCGCGCAGCGGCTCGATGGGCATGGCCCCGCCGAAGAGGTAGAACGGCTCCAGAATCGTGTTGCTGATGATGGCCGACTCGAAGGCCGGCGCGTACACCGGAATGTTCAGGTTGCGGACCAGATAGTCGTTCCCGCCACAGTGATCGGCATGATGGTGAGTTGACACGATCGCCCTCGGCCGCAAGCCGATGACGCTGCACGCTTTGACAATCTTGCGAGCATGGCTCTTGTCGCCGCCAGTGTCGATCAGAATTGCCCCGTCCTTCGGGGTCGCAATGACACCGACGTTGACAGCGCCGGGCAGGTAAAAGGCGTGGGGACGAAGTTCGACAGGGATGCTCATGGCCGGTTCGATGACACAATCCTGACGTTTACTGTCGCACGCCCCGCAGGCGTTCCTCAGCCCAGGCTGCTGCCTCGCTACTCAAAGGAACCTCTGGCGGTCGGGTATAGTCAACAGCAAGGTCAAACCCCAGGCTGTCATAGGTGGTGGTAAAAGCCAGTTGCAGATCAAGTAACACGTCGGCGTCGCCGGGCAAGAGCGGCACCGGCACGACAGGCAACGGCTCGTCGAGTGCAATCGGCCACACCTCGGTGAGCGGCCGGCTTTCAGCACGGCTGAGCAACACAAAGTACGGAGCATCCGGCAGCGGCTGCTGCATCGGCACCCGTTCCCCGTTTCGCAGCAAATCGATCTCCATCAAGTGGGCTCTGCTCAGTAGAATGCGCTGCCGCTTGGCCAGGTATTCTTCTCTCCCGTTGCCACGCTTGTTAGTCGGAGAGAGCACCTCGATGGCTGTTACCAGCGTCCGGCTCGCTGTGTCGCGGATTTCGATGGTGACGTGCGGAACGGGTGAAGGCATCACCGTTGCTACTCGCAGCGGCGCGGAGACCGGCGCTGCCTCGATAGTGCCGGTCGAGGGAGGCATGGCCTCAGCCACGCCCACATCAGGATAGATGTCAGCCGTCGTCACGGCCACGCTTTCAGGCAGCTCCATGACAAAGCGCTCAGCCGGCAGAACCAGGTAGCGTGGCCGCAGCTTGGGCGCTAACTGGCGGGCAATCTCGGCGCTGAGGGCAAAATGCACGCTCGTCCACAGTGAGCCTTCGAGATAGGGATCCATTCCAGGAAAAGGCGAGGGCATAGAAACCTCCAATACCTCCAACCTACGATTCTTGACTCCATTGTACCACACAACCAATGGGTTTTCAAACGGCATATCTGCTCCAAGGAATACCCCCGATGCCTGCACCGGCACAGGCTTTGCTCCGTTTACTACGAGAAAGGAAACCGGGCAGCGGTTTTCAGCCCGGATGTCCTGGTTGTGAAGGGCGTCGCCAAGAAGGACCGCTCGATGTACAAACTGTGGGAAGAGAACTACAAGGTGCCAGACTTCGTGCTGGAGATCGCCGCATCCTCGACGTACCAGGAGGACATCGGTCCTAAGAAAGGCCTGTATGCCCTGTTGGGAATCCAGGAATACTTTCTCTTCGATCGCACAGGCGAGTTTCTGTGGCCCCAACTCCAGGGCTACCGGCTGGTGGGTCGAGAGTATGTGCCTGTAGGGGGTGAATGGCCGCGCAGCGAAGTACTGGGTATCGAGTTCCGCCTCGAGGAAGGCCGGCTGCAGTTGTATGATGTCGGGACCGGCGAACGCCTCCTGACCCGTGAAGAGCGCCTTGAGCAGGAAGCTGCCGCCCGCCGGGAGGCCGAAGCCGAGGTGGAACGACTCCGGGCAGAGCTGGCGCGTCTCAGGGGAGAGGGGGGATGAGAAGGGGGGAACCTGGGTATGAACGAAGAGTCGCAAGAAGTCAGGCCTGCTCCTGAGCCAGCCGCTCCATCACCCACATACGAATCAACGTCTGGTAGCCGATGCCCTTGCGCTGCGCGATCTCCTTCAAACTATCAATCGCTTGAGGGTCCATGCGCAACGAAATCTGCTTCTTGGCCGGACGGGCGTCCACGAAGGTCACGTCTACCCGTTCCGTCTCATCCAGGAAGTCCGTAGAGTCGTGGGTATCCCAGAACTCAGCCTCTTCCCGATCGCTGGCAAATTCAGGCAATTGAGACATCCTATACCTCACTTGCGCCTGTAGTAGCGGCGCTCAGATGACGTCATATCGCGTGCAGAGATGACTTTGATGCGGCGGTCCACCCAGGCGAAGACAATAAACAGGTACCGGCCATCATCCGATTGGCCATACAACAAGTATTTGCCCGATGACGCCTTGCGCACCTTGTAAGGCATGTTGAAGAAAGCTTCCTCCGCCTCCTCAGGCTCTACATTGTGCGTCTCTACAAGTTTCTCGACCACCCAATCCAGCCAGATAAAACCTTCAATACGCCGTTTCACCGGCCATCTCCCCCCTTAGTGCATACTCCATGCATATACATTGTACCCCTGTTTTCACAGACTGTCAAACGCGCCAACCAAACGACACACGGGTTTCTACCCCCATTGCACCACACAACCATGCTGGCTTCAATCCATATAGCGATTTTTGACAAGAACAGGCGTTACGTGTATAGTTGCTTGAACACAGATTATGGTATCAGGAGATGAGATTGAAGGAGCTTCCACCGCTGAGCCGGCAGCTACCTCACGGCGTCAAGGACCTGTTCCTCGATGAAGCGGCGCAGACCGCCGAGATTGAGACGCAGCTTCGCGACCTGTTTCCCCGCTGGGGATACAGCCAGATCATCCCACCCACGTTTGAGTACTACGACAGCTACGCTGCCGGCGCTGGCGAAGAGCTGCGCGAGCAGATGTACCGGCTGTTCGACCGCGATGGGCGCACGCTGGCCCTCCGGCCGGACCTGACCATTCCCACCGCGCGTATTGTCGGCACCAAGCTGTACGATCAGCCTCTGCCCCTGCGCTTCTTCTACATCGGGAACATCTTCCGCTTCGAGGAACCGCAGGCCGGCCGGCAGCGGGAGTTTACCCAGGCCGGCATTGAACTCATCGGCGCCTCCACCCCGGAGGCCGACGCTGAGGTGTTAGCGTTGGCCATCAAAGCCCTGCAGGCCGTCGGTGTGACCAACTTCAGGATCAGCCTGGGACAGATGGCCTACTTCCGCGCCCTGTTGGCTGACCTGGAGCTCTCTCCAGAAGACGTAAGCCGTATTCGGATCGCGGTGGATAGGCGAAACGTCTCCACGCTGGCGAATCTGCTTGATGAACTGGGAATCGCACCTGAGACCCGCCAGGCGATTGCAGCGCTGCCGAGGCTGGTAGGCGGACCATCCATTCTGGAGGAGGCCCAGGGGCTGGCCATCAATGGAGGCGCGCGAGAAGCCCTGGAGCGGTTGGAGAAGACCTATCGACTGCTGCAACAAGAAGAGCTGGCCGGCCACATCCTGCTGGACCTGGGCGAAGTGCGCGGGATGGACTACTACACCGGCATCACTTTCGAGGGGTTTGTCCAGGGCCTGGGCTTTTCCGTCTGCAACGGCGGGCGGTACGACAACCTGGTCGGGCACTACGGTGCCCCCCTGCCGGCTGTCGGTTGGGCGCTGACAGTTGATCGGGTCCTGCTGGCTCTCAAAGAGCGCGAGCGTGCCACGGCACAGGTCACTCCGCATGCCGTGGTTGCCGCCTGCGACCACCCGGCCTGCCGTTGGGCGGTTGACAACCTGCG
>CAZHMV010000018.1:0-54270 GCA_964532665.1 uncultured Anaerolineales bacterium | reverse complement strand
TCAGGAGGGGCCTCAGGACAGGCTCCGGCGTGCTCACTCCTCAAAATGGCCAAAGTCGAGGTAGACATCGCGTGGCAGATCGAGTTGACCTACGGCGTTGTCACTTCCTTCCGTGATGGTTTATCTCACGGGCATTTGCGGGGCGCAGTCACAGGAGGTGCATCATGCTGAAAGCAAGATGGTCTGGTTATGAGATCGATTCGTCTGAGGCGGCGTACGAGGTGCCGGTTCAAGAGCCTGAAGAGATGGGGACACTGGTGCGTGGCCTGCTCAGCTCCGGCTATTTTGTCCGCTCCTACTACCTGCTGTTTGATGAGCCGATGTTTCGCCTGCGTGACTTCATCACAGAGCACGGTGATCTGGACGACAAGCTAACGGCGAAAACGGCGGAGCACCTGGACAAGCAGATCGCCAAGTTCGACCCCACCAGTTGGCGCGGCTCCAGAATAGGCGTGCTGGCTATTCAGACCATCCTCAACTACGTGGGCGCGCATCGGCAGGAACTCCTGGACGGTCAGGTGTTCCGCTTCGAGCTGACCGAGGACCAGGAGATGATGTTCGCAGACTTCGACTATGAATTCACGCCGGGGGAGGAGGTGGCGGAGGCGGATTTCTACTCGGAGAGTGAGATCCCCCTGGACGGTGTGGTGCTGTATCTCGGCTGTTCCCTGGTGGGGGTACACAAGCTGTCGCCTGAGGAGCAGAGGCGGGCATACCGCATAGTCCACGACAGCTACGAAGAGGTGGGGCTGCTGGATGAGCTGGCCGGCTGGAGTTTTGGTCCGCCGCGAGACTACGTGCTGGAAGACATTAGCCGGCGCCAGAACCTCAGTCTGCGCGTGCGCCTGAATCCGAACGCCACCTTCACGATTACCGGGCGCTGGATGGACGATGGCCAGTTTATTTATCCCTACTACGAGTACCTGCTGGGACTGGCGGCCGAGAAAGCTGCCGCCCGCATCAAGTTCCACATGATCTACTGATTCAGTGAACAGTGATCAGAATCTGACTACTACTCTAAAAATGGGTTATCGTCAATTTTCATGCTTCATGGAGCCCCGTAGGGGCATGTTGACTGATCACTGATCACTGATTACTGGTTACTGATCACTGAGATGGGAAACAGCATGTTCACGCTTTCTCCTCATACTCTCATTCGCCCGGAGCCTGACGGCGCGCTGCTCTTCCAGCAGGAGACGGCAGAGACGGCCTTGCTCGATCTTCAAGGGCTGGACGTACTCATCGGCTTCGTGAAGGGTACGCTGAGAGATCACCCCATCTTCTTTGTCCAGTATCTGCGGGAGAAGCGTTTCGTGGTATCTGGCCGGCCCGATGGCGCGGTGAAGACGCTTGAGCAGGTGCGCGACCTGGCCCTGAGCACCACGGCCCCGCCCCGCTCCCTGGCCGCGCCGGAAACCATCCACTTCTCCGTCACCGGGCGGTGCGATCAGGCGTGTGCCGGCTGCTTCTACTCCGCCCGTCCTGGCTCCCAGGTCACCCCGGACGACGCGCCATTTCAACTCTTCGACAAGGTGGTGCGGGAGGCAGAGCACGCTGGCGTCTTCCAGATCGCTCTTGGCGGCGGGGAGCCGTTGCTGCATCCTCGCATCGTGGACATGGTGCGCCTGGCTCGGCAGCAACGCCTGGTCCCGAACCTGACTACTAACGGCAACCGTCTCACGCTGGACATGGCGCTGGCACTGAAGGAGGCCGGCCTGGGGCAGGTGCAGATTTCCCTCAACGGGGCAACGGAGGAGACAAACGCCACCACCCGGCCCAACTTCGCCGGCGCTGTGGCTGCCATCCAGGCCTGTCAGCAGGCCGGTCTGCGTTTTGGGATCAACTTCCTCATCACGCGAAGCGGCGTGGCGGAACTGGAGGAGGTCGTCCACCTGGGCCGCCGGCTCGGAGCTGCCACCGTCAACCTGCTGCGCCCCAAGCCCCCCACCACCGATGGGGACTGGCTGGAGCAGGAATCACTCGACGCAGAAGGCTATCGGGCTGTAAAGAAGGTCTTGCGCAAACTACAATCCGAAGCCAGAGGTCTGCCGGCGGACTGCAAGACGACGCTGGACGCGTCCCTCACCTTCCTTCTCACCGACCGACCGCCGGAGCGGTTGTACGCGGCCGGCGTGTGGGGCTGCTGTGCCGCCCGGAAGTTCGTGACCGTGCTGCAGGATGGCGCAGTGCTGCCGTGCAGCCACGTGCGCTGGTCGGATGTGGGCCAGGGAGATTTCATGCGGGCCTGGCAGGACTCGGAGGTATTCAAGCGATTCCGGCACCTGGAGGAGAAAATGCAAGGTCCATGCAGGGGCTGCACCTATTTGGATCTGTGCAAGGGCTGCCCGGCAGTGGTCATGGCCTTCGGCGGGGATTTCGCCAACAGCGACCCCCACTGTCCGCGACACGTGATGCGCGATATGTAATCCGTGATGTGTGAAACACGAGCCCGGTCACGCAGCACGAATCGAGTTGGCATTTCAAGAGTCTTGGAGTAGATAAGCAAATGACACTTAATCAGTTGCTGCGCGCGCCCCATGTGGGGCGATCTTTGCTGGCAATTGTAGCGGCCATCGCCCTGGTTCTAGTCGTTGCCCCGCTGGACCGCGTGTTGGGCGACGTCAGCCGGCTGGTCTACCTGCACGGTGCCATGGTGTGGGTAGCGCTCGCCGGGTTCACAGTTGCCGGCATCCTGGGAGTCGTACACCTGCTAACGGGCAGGCCGGCGTGGTATCGTTGGTCCCAGGGCGTCGAGCGCTCGGCGATTGTTTTCTGGGGCGGCTACCTGCCCCTGAGCGTCGTGGCCGCCGACCTGGCGTGGAACGGCGTGTTCTGGGCCGAGCCCAGGTGGGCCATGGCAGCGCAGATCCTGATCGTGGCCGTGGCGTTTCAGGTGGGAGGGGCATTGCTGGGGAACCTGCAGGTCAGGAGCACCTTGAACGCGCTGATGGCCGGCGCGGTGTGGTGGCTTCTCCTCCGCACACCGCTGATCATTCATCCCGACAACCCCATCGGTGCGTCGGACTCGATGGGGATCAAACTGGCGTTTGCCGGCCTAGTCATCCTGTGCGGACTCGCCGCATTTCAGATCGCACGCTGGCTGCGGCCGGCGACATCATGATGAGAATATGGCTTCAGGAAAGGTAGGATTTTTCTTATGACGTATGAGCTGGCGCTGGATCCACATTTCACGCAAATCGCAGCCAATGTCTTCGTAGCGAACAACGCAGTGGTCATCGGGGATGTGCATGTTGGATCGGAGTCCAGTATCTGGTTTGGCGTCGTCATTCGGGGGGATTGGGAGCAAGTCCGAATCGGTGAGCAGACCAATATCCAGGACGGATGTATTGTTCATTCCGACCCAGGGTTTCCCTGCGTGATCGGCAACGGCGTGACGGTGGGGCACCGAGCCGTTGTTCACTCGGCACGCGTTGGCGACAACGTGCTCATCGGCATGGGGGCAACACTCATGAACGGTGCGGTGATTGGTAACGACTGTATCATCGGCGCCGGCGCCCTCGTCACCGAGGGCAAGCAGATTCCGCCCCGCTCGCTGGTGCTGGGTATGCCGGCCAAGGCCATCCGCGAGTTAACGGATGATGAGGTGGCCGGCATCCGCCTTTCGGCTGCCCACTACGTGTACAACGGGCAGGCGTATAAAGCAGCCGGCTACGGGGGGACTGAGCGAAGGGCATGAGCATGAAAGTCGATTTGCTGATCCATAGTGCATCCCAACTGCTCACCTGCGCGGCGCCAGATGGCCCCCTGAGCGGCGTGAACCAGCGGGCTATCGGTCTGATTGAGGATGGAGCGGTCGCCATTCGCGATGGTGAGATCACCCACGTTGGACCGACGGCTGAGGTGAAGCGTGCCGTCACGGCGAGGGCGAAGCTGGACGCGGCCGGCTGCGTCGTCATGCCCGGCTTTGTCGATGCCCACACGCATGTTATCTTTGCCGGCGATCGGGTCGATGAGTTCGAACAGCGCATTGCCGGCGCCACTTACCAGGAAATCATGGCCGCTGGCGGCGGCATCATGTCCACGGTGCGGGCAACACGGCGGGCTTCCCTGCGAGAGCTGGTCGCCCAGTCACACAGGCGACTGAACGCCATGTTGACGTACGGCACCACCACCGCCGAGGCCAAGACGGGATACGGTTTGACGTTCGATACGGAGTTGAAAATGCTGGCAGCCATCTCCGTGCTGAACACCGAGCACCCCATCAGTCTGATTCCCACATTTCTGGCAGCACATGCCGTGCCCGATGAGTACCAGGGACAAGCCGAGGCCTTCATCGACGAGATTGTGGACGAGATGTTGCCGCGCATCGCGATGGCCGACGCCCTGCTGCCTCCCTTTGCCAACGTTGAAGCAGACAAGGATCAGCCGGTGGCCATCTTCGTCGATGTCTTCTGCGACGTTGGAGCCTTCAACCTGGAGCAAACCCGGCGTGTACTGGAGCGGGCAGAGGAGTTGGGGCTGGCCCTCAAGATTCATGCCGACGAGTTCGAGACCCTGGGCGGTGCAGCGCTGGCGGCCGAGCTGAGCGCCACGTCGGCCGATCACCTGGCTGTGACCCCGCGGGATGAAATTGAACAGATGGCCGAGGCCGGCGTCGTTGGCGTGTTGTTGCCCGGGACGACCTTCGGGTTGGGGTCTCAGCACTACGCAGACGCCCGCACGATGATTGAGGCAGGGTTGCCCATCGCTCTGGGGACCGACCTCAACCCCGGCACGTGCTGGTGCGTGTCGATGCCATTCATGATCGCCCTGGCGGCACGCTATATGCACCTGACACCCGCCGAAGCGGTTGTGGCGGCCACGATCAACGCTGCCCACGCGACAGGCGTGGGCGAATGGGTGGGGAGCCTGGAACCCGGGAAGGCCGGCGATGTTGTGATCCTCGACGTCCCGGACTACCGCCATCTGGCCTACCGGTTCGGAGAGAACCCGGTCGTGACGGTCATCAAGAATGGGAAGCTTCACGAGATCGTCGGCGGGCTGGCATAAGGGATTCGGAAAGAAATGATTGTCTCGATTGCTCCCGCTGGATTGCCAAATCCAGCGTACGGGCCTGGGTTTAACAATCCAGACCGAGCGAAGTGAGATGTTTTATCTCTTCCATCATGCGACTTCTCTGGCAGTTCGTTCGTACAGGCTAATAAGGTTGAGGATAATTCAATGGCGGATCTGGCTAATCTCTCGACGTTGAGTTGTGTGTATTTCACGCTGCTCGCGGTTGGCGTTGTTTATGCCATCGTCATCCTGGTTGCCGGCGAGTTGCACGACTTCGGTTTTGGCGGTGGTCACGTCGATCTCAGCGGCGGGCATGACATCACCTTCGAGCACGGCGAGGTGAGTGTCACGTCCCTGAGCCCGGTGACGATTGCCAGTTTTGTGACCGCTTTCGGCGCGTTCGGACTGATCTCAGCCGGCTTATTCAACGTCTCGGCCCAGGCCAGCTTGCTGTGGGCGGCGGTCGGGGCACTGGTCATCGCCGCGATTGCGCACTTCGCCTTCGGGTATTTCCTGATTGCGCCACAGAGTTCCAGCGAAGTCACCGCCAGGCACGTTATCGGGACGACTGGAGAAGTGATCACGCCCATTGCGTCGGGCCGGCTGGGGGAGGTGGCGTTTGTGGCCCGTGGCGGCCGGGTAACAACCAGCGCGCGGGCAGCCGGCGAGCAGGCCATCCCACGCGGGACCATGGTCACCATTGAACAGATGGTCGGAAACGTGGCCATTGTGAAGCCACTCGAAGAGGCCAGTGACCAGTAATCAGTAAACAGTGATCAGTAATCAGATTCTGCTCACTGGATACCGATTACTGGTCACTATTCACTGAAGAAAGGAAGGAGGACGTGGCAGGAATACTGGGCGCGAGCTTTGCTATTTTCAGCCTGCTGTTTGTGTTGCTGACGCTGGCGTTCGTCTATTCGACGCGATACAAGAAAGTTGGCCCCAACGAAGTATTGGTCGTCTCCGGTCGGAGGCGCCGGATCACGAACCCCGTCACCGGGCAGGAGGAGACGGTTGGTTTCCGCATTGTCAAGGGCGGAGGCACCTTCATCTGGCCGGTGGTTGAGCGGGTTGATGGTCTGTCGCTGGAGATTATGACCATCGATGTGGTGACACCGAAGGTTTACACGCTTCAGGGCGTTCCGGTCACAGTTGATGGCGTTGCTCAGGTGAAAGTCCGAGGCGACGATGTCTCGATCTACACGGCGGCCGAACAGTTTTTGAGCAAGAGCGAAACTGAGATTCGCCAAGTGGCGCTGCAGACTTTGGAGGGCCATCTGCGGGCCATTCTCGGTACGTTGACGGTCGAGGAGATCTACAAGGATCGGGATGCTTTCGCCCAGCAGGTGCAGGAAGTAGCCGCTGGCGACCTGGCCAACATGGGCCTGAGCATCATCTCGTTTACCATCAAAGATATTCGGGACGAGGAAGGCTACCTGGACGCCCTGGGCAAGGCACGGACGGCCGAGGTGAAGCGCGATGCCACCATCGGTGAGGCGTTAGCGGCCCGGGACGCCAAGATTCGCTCGGCGAAGGCCGAGCAGGAAGGCGAGGAGGCACGCTTCCAGGCACAAACCAGGATTGCCGAAGCAGAGAAGAACTTCCAGGTTCAGAAGGCCAAGTACGACGCGGAAGTCAATCGCCAGCGGGCCGAGGCTGAGCTGGCCTACACGCTTCAGCAGGCGATCACCAATCAGAAAGTAAAGGCCCAGGAAGTTCAGATCGAGGTGGTCGAGAAACAGAAGCGGATCGCAGTTCAGCAGCAGGAAGCCCTGCGTAAGGAGAAGGAGCTGGAGGCCACCGTCCGCAAGCCGGCTGAGGCCGAGCAGTACCGCATCGAGACCCTGGCCAAAGCCAAGCGATTCCAGATCGAGACCGAGGCCGAGGGCCAGGCGGCCGCGGTGCGGCGGGTTGGCGAAGGTGAAGCCGATGCCAACCGGGCCCGGGGGTTGGCACAGGCCGAGGTGTCCAAGGCGCAAGGTCTGGCGCAGGCCGAAGTGATCCGGCAGCAAGGTCTGGCAGAGGCCGAGGCCAAGGCCAAGAAGGCGGAAGCCTGGGCGAAATACAATCAGGCAGCCATCATCGAGCAGTTGCTCGCCAGCCTGCCAGAACTGGCTGGCGCAATCGCCCAACCGCTCAGCAAGACCGAACGCATCGTGGTCATTGGGGGTGATAGCGCGGGAGGCGCTGGCACCTCTCGGGTCACGCGTGACGTCACCGAGATTATCGCGCAGGTGCCGGCCGCTGTGGAAGCACTCACCGGCATCGACATCATCGGCACGATCCAGGACCTGCCGGCACTCAAGCGGTCAGCCGGCGATAGTGCCGCGTCCCAGGAGAGCCCCGGAGAGGTTGAGACCGCGCCCGAGGAATAGAATCACCAGCCAATTCAGGCAGGTAACGTGAAACGTGATGCAGTCTAGGGGACAGCATCACGTTTCACGTTTTACGCCGTCCGGTGCCCGTCAACTCTCCCATCGGACCCCGCTTTTCCAGTACTGGCTCCAGTTCAAGCAGATTGCCTTCCGTGGAGGCTTACCGGCTCACGAGGTATGAGATCACGTAGGCGAACGCCATACTGATCGCAACCAAACCACTTAACACGTAGAAAGCAATCTGCTTCCAGTTATGCTGTTTCTTGTGAGTGCGTTTCTGACGCTGCCGGCGCGGAAGCGCCATGCTTGACCTCCTTTCGGACCACGCCACAGATGGTGTAAGCTCGACAGACCCTAAAGGTTTTCAGAAACCTTTAGGGTCTAACAAGGAACTTGTTGCCCAGACGATTCCTCTTCAAGATTATATCACAGCTTTCGGCCCTTGACAAAGGAACCATCGTCTGATAGAATCTGAAATAGCTTGACGTGTGAGTGTTCTTTCAACAACATCTTCTTCAAAGGAGGAGCAAGATGAACAGACGATGGCCAGTCCTACTCGTCAGCGTTGTCGCCCTGGGCTTGCTTGCTGCATGCGCCCAGCCGACACAGGCACCCGCCCCCACCGAGGCACCAGCCGCCAGTATACCGAAACTCGATCGGTCCATCACCATCGGCACGGATGCCACGTATCCGCCCTTTGAGTCAGTGGATGAAAAGAGCGGCGACGTGGTCGGATTTGACCCCGCACTGATGGCACGTATCGCCGAGCTAACGGGGCTCAAGTATAAGTTCCAGCCGACGGCGTGGGATGGCATCTTCGCCGCTTTGGCGTCCGGTGAGTTCGACGCTGTGATGAGTGCTGTTACCATCACGGAGGAACGGGACAAGATTGTAGACTTCACTGTCCCCTACTATCAGGTTGGGCAGGTCGTGTCAGTACGCCAGGATGAGCAGAAGATCAAGAGCTACAAAGACCTGGCATCTGGTGCTATCGTTGGCGTCCAGACGGGCACAACCGGTGATTTTGCAACCACAGACATCGCCAAAGTACCGGATGACAACGTGCGCCGCTTCGATACGATTGACCTGGCGTATCAGGCGTTGGTAAACGGGGACCTGGATGCGGTCGTGGCTGACAGCCCGACCTCGCAGAACTACATTGGTCGCTTTGAAGGCAAGCTCAAGATCGTCGGTGGCGAAGGCGCGGCGGCATGGTTCACTACCGAGGACTACGGCATCGCCGTTCAAGAAGGCGATACGGAGCTATTGAATGCGCTAAACGCTGCCATCGAGCAGCTCAAGAAAGAGGGGGTCATTCAGGAACTGGTCAAAGAGTGGGAGGTCGAGTGATCTCCGGCCTGAGGTGAGCAACAAGAAATGTTTTCGCGGGCCTGCTGGAAGTGCCTCCAGCAGGCCCGTGTGCTCTTGCGGACCGTGTTGTTGTTTTATGCGGTGACACTCTGAGGAGATAGATGTGCCGATGGTAGAAGGGAAACCCGCCGGCCAGGATAGTGCGGTCGTTCAGCGGCAGTTTGAACTTGGCGACATCCCGGGCCATATTGCCGGGGCGCCGGTGCTGGAAGCGTTTTCGTGGTGGGCCATCATCCTGGTCATCATCATGATCACAGGCGCATACCTCATGTTGACATCGGCCACTTACCAGCGGGCGCTGGATTTCATCGCCAACGGCGTCTGGATCACGTTGTGGGTTAGTGTGCTGGCATACGCGATTGCCCTTGTGCTGGGTCTTATCACCGGGCTGGGCCGGGTGGCTGACAACACGGCCTTTTACACCATCTCAACCCTGTACGTTGAGGTCATCCGCGGCATCCCGCTGATCGTCCAGATCATCTACGTGGCCTTTGTCGTGACACCCCTGGCTGTGGATGGCATCAATCTGATCCTGCCCACCATCAGCGGCGCAGCCGCATCCGTAGGTATTGGGCTGCCGACGGCCGTTGGAACCAAGCAGGTGGGGTTCGCTCTCCGTGGCATGATTGGGCTGGCAATCGGCTACGGCGCCTACCTGGCTGAGGTGTTCCGGGCCGGCATCGAATCCATCCCTCGCGGCCAGATGGAGGCTGCCCGCTCGCTGGGCATGAGCTACCCCCAGGCCATGCGCTATGTGATTCTGCCCCAGGCAATTCGGGTGGTGCTGCCGCCTCTGGGTAATGACTTCATCGCCATGCTCAAAGACTCGGCCCTCGTCTCGGCCGTGTCGGCCCGGGACCTGACGTATTCGGGCCGGCTGTTCATCTCGCGAACTTTTGATACGTTCACCGGTTGGAACACCGTGGTCTACCTGTATCTGGTGATGACCCTGTCGCTGTCGTTGCTGGTGCGCCTGTTGGAGCGGCGCGCTTCCTTCACCAAGTGAGCCGGGAACTGGGAGAGATGCTTAGCGGAGACGGGAGAGCGTCTGTGGAAACCACCCCGATGATCCAAGTCGAAAATATCACGAAGCGCTTCGATGAGATCGTGGCCGTTCGTGATGTGAGCCTGGACGTCGATCGCGGCGAGGTTGTCGTCGTCATTGGGCCGAGCGGCAGCGGGAAGAGCACGCTACTGCGTTGCATCAACGGTCTGGAACGCGTCAACAACGGCCATATCATCATCGATGGAACCGAAGTGACAGACCCGAAGGTGAATATCAATCAGGTCCGTGAAGAGATCGGCATGGTATTCCAGCAGTTCAACCTCTTCCCGCACCTGACAGCCCTGGACAACATTTGCCTGGCCCAGCAGGTGGTGCGCAAGCGAGATCGCCGACATGCCCAGGAGGTTGCCCATAATCTCCTGGCGAAAGTCGGGATCCCGGAGAAGGCCGACAGTTACCCCGCAGAACTCTCCGGCGGTCAGCAGCAGCGCGTCGCTATCGCCCGTGCCCTGGCGATGAACCCCAAGATCATGCTGTTTGATGAGCCCACCAGCGCCCTCGATCCCGAAATGATCAAAGAGGTCCTGGACGTGATGCTAGACCTCGCCCGGGAGGGCATGACGATGGTGGTGGTGACCCACGAGATGGGCTTTGCCCGGGCTGCAGCGGACCGCATGATCTTCATGGATGAGGGGGCAGTCGTCGAGGCCGCCGAGCCGGAAACCTTCTTCACCGCCCCCCATGAGGAGCGGACAAAACGTTTCCTGGACAACATCCTCCAGCACTGATGTCAGTATAGAAACATCGGTTTGCCGAGCATGCCGGCAACCTTTGGACGGTAGGACTCTACATCATATAGCTCGTCCACGTCCACCTGTTTGACGCTCTTGGCCACGGTGTTGGCCGGCACGTGGGTATATTCCCCATCTCGCAAAGCCACCATCCGCCCCGTTCGATTCTGATCGACCAGATCCATCGCCAGGTTCGCGAAGGAGATAGCTACCATGCGATCCAGAGCATCCGGCGCGCCAGAACGCATCAGGTAGGCCAACTGCTGGTAGATCGTGTTCTGGCCGGTGATCTCCTTAATCGCTTCGCTCGTAACGGCCCCGATGCCACCGAGCTTCTTGTGGCCAAAGGCATCTTCTTCGCCATACTGAAGGCGCTTGTTGCCAATCATGTGAGCGCCCTCGGAGATGGTCATGATGGCATAGTTGCTGGGGTTGTTTCGCTTGTCCTCTACCAGCAGCGAAGCCAACTTCTCTGGATCGAACGGTACCTCACTGATAATCACACGGTCGGCGCCAGACAGGTATCCTGAGATCAAGGACGTCTCACCACAATAGCGGCCGAACAATTCCACAATGCCAATCCGTTCGTGAGACCCCGTGGGTGTTCGCAGGGCTGTGATAAAATCGACGCTGCGCGTTACCGCCGTCGAGAACCCGATGCAGTAGTCCGTCCCGAAGACATCGTTATCCATCGTCTTGGGGATGGCCACAACGGGAAACCCCTCGTCATGCAGGCGTGCGCCATAGCCCAGCGTGTCATCACCACCAATGGGGATCAGTGTGTCGATCTTCAGGGTCTCGAGAACTCGCAGAATATGTTCCGTGTAGTCACGTGTCCCCTTTTCGGTCCCCGTATACCCGGTATCACCCAGGAACTCTGGTGCCTCGGGTGGCCTCACATTGCCCGGATTAGTCCTCGACGTGTGGAGATAGGTGCCGCCGGTGCGATCAATGGTCCGGACCATGTTCTTGGTCAGGGGGCATGCGCAATGGCTCTGATCCTCATCGCTGTCCGGGTCGAAGTACAGCAGGCCGGCCCATCCCCGCCGAATGCCGATCACGCGATAGCCCTCGTCGATGGCACGATAGACGAGCGCTTTGATGCACGGATTCAGCCCGGGCACGTCCCCACCCCCGGTAAGAATGCCAATTGTTCGGCTCACGCGTTTCCTCCTACTGTCACGTTCGCGGTACCTTGAACCATATCATGAATTCGGATCGCCGACGGCGAGTCCGACAGATGCCGCGATGAAAAAAGGACACCTGACTGGCAAGCCGTCATTGGTGTCCCCTCTGAGCCGTCGCCTGTGACGGCATTGTCGTCGATGGCTACTCAACAAAGGCGATTGTAGCATAGAAACGACCAGGCTACAAGTCTATGTCCATGAAACTGGAATCGGTGCTGGGAAAGTAGCCTCTGGTAGGACAGACAGGCAGGGCACCGCTGGCGTGAAACGTGAAAACGTGAGACTCCCTATGCAACCCGGTCATCACGCTTCACGTTTTATGTTTCGCGTTTCACGCTGGCCAGGACCGGACCATCCACACACAGCAACAGCCCGTTGTGCTCGCAGGAGCCACACAGGCCGATGCCGCAGCGCATGTACGCCTCCCAACTGAGCTGGGCCGGCACGCCATGCTCCCGACATAGCCCGTCCAGCGCCGTCAACATGCCGTGGGGACCACAGGCGTAGAGGGAATCGACCTCGCCGGCGGCCAGCACGGGTTCGACAACATCCGTCACCAGCCCGCGCTGCCCCGCCGATCCATCTTCCGTCGTCAGATGCAGGTCTACGTCCAACTCGGCGAAGTGCTGGACGAACAGCAGGTCATCGGCGGTGCGGGCGCCCACGGCGACGATGATCTGGCAACCCTGCTCGAGTGCCCGGCGGGCCAGAAACTCCATGGGGGCCACGCCGTAACCACCGGCCACCATCAACAGATGCTGGCCGGCGATCTCGAAACCGTGCCCGAAGGGGCCTCGGAACCACAGACGGTCGCCGGCCTTCCGCTCGTGCAACAGCGTTGTGAAAGGGCCGACACGCGCCACGGTGATGGTCACGGGATCGTCATTGGCCAGGCTGAAGGGCTTTTCGTCGAACCCGGGCAGCCAGGCCATGATAAACTGGCCAGGTGTGGCGTCGATAGATGCATCGAAGACGAAGGTGCGTGTGCGGGAGTTTTCTGGGATGATCTGGGCGATGCTCGCAGGGCGGGGGAGCTGAGGGAGGATAGGGACACTGGGTGTTGGGTATTGGAGATTGGAGATTGGGGATTGGAGATTGGTCATGGTCGTTTGCCGATGGATGGTATGGGGGCAGGAGTTGGTTTGAGATCATACTCTGGGGCGCGATGGGCCAGGCCACGGATGTCGTTCAGGCTTGTGTAGCTGTGGCCGGCCAGCCAGGCTGCCATCTCGTTCAAAACCTGGGCGAAGGCCTCGACGCCCCGGTAGTAGACGGCTGAACCGACGCCCACGGCCGTCGCGCCGGCCATGATCATCTCGATGGCATCGGCGCCCGTGTTCACACCGCCTGTACCGATGATGGGCACATCGACAGCCTGGGCGATTTCGTAGACGCAGCGCACGGCGATGGGCTTCAGGGCCGGCCCGGAGATGCCGCCGACCCGGTTGGCCAGCACCGGCTGCCCGCTCTCGATGTCGATCACCATGCCCGGCATGGTGTTGATCGCTGTGATGGCATCGGCGCCGGCGTCCACCACGCCCCGTGCGATCTGTGCAACGTCCGGCACGTTGGGCGCCAGCTTCACCGCGATGGGGATGTCGGTCACCGCCTTCACTGCCCGGGTCACGGCCACCGCACTGGCGCACGAACTGGAGAAGGGCTCGCCGAACTCGGACGCGACGTTCGGGCAAGAGATGTTCACTTCGATCAGGTCAGGCCCGGCCGTCGCCACGATTTCGGCGACCTGACCGAACTCTTCCACCGTGCCGCCGAAAATGCTGGCAATCAGCGGCACACCCATGGCCGCCAGACGAGTCCTGGCCTCTCGCAAGACCTGGACTTCCGCTTCGGCTCCCGGGTTGGGGAGACCAACCGCGTTGATCAGCCCGCCGCCCCAATCTACCACCGTCGGGTTCACATGACCGCGCCGGGGGGTGGGGCCGCACGATTTGGCTGTGACGGCGCCGGCGCCGGCCTGGCCGGCCCGCACCAGCAGGCTGGCACGCGTGCCGATGATGCCAGATGCCAGAATCAGCGGATTCCTCAGTTGAACCCCTGCGATGCTACACGAGAGATCCATAGACTACCATCTCCATCAGACCGGAATCTGGTATTCTGATCGTGAAACGCAAAACGTGAGGACTCACGCACGCACCGGACATCACGTTTTACGTTTCACGTTTCACGCCGTTCGTCCTGTTGGAAGCTGCTCTTTCGCAGCCAGTTCCGATTTCGCGATCCGGTGCTACCGGTGGAATTCCATCTCCATCAGCACCGACTCGTGCTTGAAACCGTGACCCCGGTAGAAGGACTGAGCGGCCTCATTGTCCTTCTCCGTGCTGACTTCGATTTCGCTGGCACCGCGCTTCTTCGCCCATTCGACGATGGAATCGATCAGCGCCTTGCCAACGCCCTGACCGCGTGCTGTCTGGTCGACCACGAGTTCGTCGATCAACACGACCGGGCCGGCATGCCACAGCGTAGGCCGCAGCGAAGCTGTGATCAGGCCGATTACCTGATCGTCCTCTTCAGCAACAGAGACGTTGAAGTGCGTGAGGGTCAGCATGTACTTGAAACGACCCTCCATGCCCCGGCCGGCCTCGCCGTGGGCGAATGCCTCAAGTTGGCTCATCAGACGCACAGCGCCTGGCGTGTCCTGGGCTTGTGCGGGACGGATCGTCATGGTCAACTCCCCCATAGAACTTCCTCAACCTCGGAGCGGATTTCAGGCGTGATCCGCCCCAGGCGTTCCAATGTTTCCAGAATCGAGGGGAGGGAGAGGACACTGTGCAACTGATAGCCGGCCTCAGCCAGTTCCTCAGCGCCGCCTTGTGCGCGGTCGATGAGGACGACGACGTCGCGGACCCGCAGGCCGGCTGCTTCCAACGGTGCGATCGCTTCGAACTTGCTGCCACCGGTGGTGATCAGATCGTCCAGCACGACCACCGTCTCGCCGGCCTGATACCTGCCCTCAATCGCCCGCCCCGTGCCATGCCCTTTGACTTCCCGGCGGGGATAGATCACCGGCCGGCCAGTCTCCAGCCCGACGGCGATGGCGATAGGCAGGCCCGCATAAGGGATGCCGGCGATGCGGTCGAAGGTGAGGTTGCTCAGCAGGCCGGCATACGCTCGCGCGACCATCCGCATCACCGCCGGATCACTCACCAGCAGCCGCAGGTCGATGTAGATGGGCGAGACTCGACCGGATTTCAGGGTGAATTGGCCGAATCTGATGGCACCCAAATCGTGGAGAGCGAGAATCAGTGATTCGATGGTCGGAGATTGAAGATTAGAGATTGGAGATTGGAGACCTGTCCCGGTCCAGGGATTGGAGATTGGAGACCTGTCCCGGTCCAGGGATTGGGTACTGGCGTGGTGGCGGATAGCGTTGATGCGGTCACGCAGGTCGCGGGCAGCCTGGCGGGGGTCGTCGGCGTAGATGATGCTGCGGGCAGCGTTGATGACGAGGCCATGGCCGGCGGCGTTGAGGCCGGCGCTGACCGCTGCTTCCAGGTCGCCGCCCTGGGCTCCCACGCCGGGGACCAGGAACCAGGTGTCCGGCGCCTCGGCGCGGATGGTGACGATCTCCTCGGGGAAGGTGGCACCGATCACCAGGCCGACGTTGCCGTGCTGGTTCCAGCGCCGGGCGAGTTCGGCGACGTGTTGGTAGAGGGGCCGGCCGGCAACCTCCAGGTTCTGCAGATCCTGCGCGCCGGGGTTCGACGTATGACATAGCACAAAGACCCCTTTGTCCTGGCGGGCGATGAACGGCTCCAGAGCATCCCCCCCCAGGTAGGGATTGACGGTGATGGCATCCACACCCCAGACGTCGAAAGCTGCCTGCGCGTAAGCCTGCGCGGTCGAGCCGATGTCACCCCGTTTGGCATCCAGGATCACCGGCAGCCCCGTGGCGTGGATGTAGTCGATGGTCGCTTTCAGCGCTATCAACCCCTCGACCCCCAACGCTTCGTAGAAGGCGACATTGGGTTTGTAAACGCACGCCAGGTCGCATGTCGCATCCACGATCCGGCGATTGAAGGCCAGCACGTCCCCGTCGGAGATGCGCTCCGGACGTGGGTCTAGGCCGACACATAGCAGACTATCGTTCTTTTCGATTGTGTGCTCGAGAAATCCGAAGAAATCTTGCGTCATCGGTCGTCTCACGCTTTTCCCAACACTGCCGCCAACAAGGCCATGCGGATGTACATGCCGTTCTGCACCTGCCGGAAGTACGCCGCGCGTGGATCGCTGTCAACCGCGTATTCGATCTCACCGACGCGCGGGAGCGGATGCATCACGATCATGTTGTCCTTGGCCTGGGCCATCAACTCCGGCGTGATGGTGTAGTAGTCCTTCACCGCATCGTATTGGCTCAGGTCTGAGAAGCGTTCCTTCTGAACGCGTGTCACGTACAGGACGTCGGCAGTGTGGATGACGTCGGCAACGCTGTGGGTCTCGCGCACTTCGAGGCCGGCGTCGCGCACCTCGTTCATGATGACCAGCGGCAGGCGCAGGATTTCGGGCGAGACGAAGCTGAGCTTGACGTGGTACTGAGCGAGCAAGCGGGTCAGGGAGTGAACGGTGCGGCCGAAGCGCAGGTCGCCGACCATGGCAATGTGCAACCCATCGATGTGATTCAGTTCCTCCTGAATCGTGAACAGGTCCAGCAGGGCCTGGGTCGGGTGTTCGCCGGTGCCATCGCCGGCATTGATCACCGGCACGGTGGCGTAATCCGCCGCGACCCTGGCCGAGCCTTCTTCGGGATGGCGAAGCACGATGATGTCGCTGTACTGCTCCAACGTGCGAACCGTGTCCGGCAGCGATTCGCCCTTGGATACGCTGGAGAACTGCACGCCCTGGGTGATGGGGATAACACTCCCGCCCAGTCGCTCCATGGCGGCGATGAAACTGGATGACGTGCGTGTGCTGGGTTCGTAGAACAGGCAGGTCAGCACGTATCCTCTCAACAAGTCCGCACCGCCGACCTGCTGCACCATCTCACGCATCTCCTCAGCCACGTCGAAAATGTACGCCAGGTTGTCGGTGTTGAACTGACTTACCGATAGAATGTCTCGCTGATAGAATCCATTACCGGCGTTGGGCTTCTGCTCCAGCGCTTCCAGGTCGAACAGCCTGGACCGATCTCTATACATGGTGACTCTCCCTCCAACACAGTAGTACTGTCCAACAAAAGAGGGCTTCGAAGCCGGCGTCTCACCTTCGAAGCCCATGGGGGTTACGATGACCTTTGGAGTAGCTACGGTTCGCAAAAAACGGGCACTGGGAAGGAATGACTTCCCCAGTGCCCGTTTCCTGATCGGGCCTTGGCGGCTTGATTCGACTCCAGGCTACTACTCTCAAAGGCCAACCTCGTCTTCTCTGTATCTGATGCTATTGTAGCACAAGTTCAGCAAGCTGCAAAATCAGCACCTCGTGCTAACCAACAGACCCTAAAGGTTTTGGAAACCTTTAGGGTCTCGGCCCTTGACCACAGCCCTGGCTAACGGGGGTGGTTGATGGTCTGCCATGCCTCATCAAAAGTCAGGCCGGCCAGGCTTTCCAGCTTCAGGCGCGATCGCTCGTGAGAGATTGTTTTGGCGAGGTCACCCCCCTGATCGGCGGCTGCCAGGCCATCCAACAGGGCCTGGAGTTGGCGGATCGTGGCTGGCGTGACGACGACCTTGTCGCCATCGCCGTTGAGCAGAGCCTCCAGGCCAGGCACAACAGCTCGCAGCAGCCCGGCGGCTTGCCGGCGCAGCGCCGGGTCCTTGACCAGCAGCCGGCTAATCTGCCCCGTGTGAGCATAGTACAGGTCGATGTACCGCTGGCCGGCTGGCGTCCGGCTCATCAACTGGTCACGGGTGCGGTACAGCGTGACGGCTGCACGAAGGCTGAAGCCGAGGTCTCCGAACAGCGATCGGTCGCTGAGGGTGAGGGAGGCCGCACAGTCGCAAGAGGGGGCCGGCGGGGTATGCACGCCATCCAGACCGACGGCTCCAAATGCAGTGGTGGTTTGCTTGACCTCGTCACTCTCAGCGCCGAACAGGTCCTGAGCAGCCTGAATCGCGCCCGCCCGCGCGTCGTTGAACTCGGAGTTGGATGTGAGATAGTAAGTTAGGGTGCGATAGAATATCTGACCCGCCGCTGGCCGGCCCACTGCCTCGGACAGCAGGTATGCCGCCTTGTTCGGGATACCGCTGTTCGTGTGCACGCCGCCGTTGTCCTCGCACGTGTTCTTGTACTGATCCAGGTGCCCGGGGTCGCCGAAGGCCGGCGGATTGGACAGGCTGCGGATGGCACCGATGGGGAGGTCTTCGCCCATGAGCCAGTCCTGGTCATCCACCATCGCGCCGAAGACGTCGGAGAAACTCTCGTTGAGCGCGCCTGACTGGAACCGATACGCCAGGTTGGCGGTGCGCTCAGTGACCGCATGGGTTAGTTCGTGGGCCACAACATCGTTGGCGCTGGCAAATCCATCGCCGTACACCATCTGCCCGCCGTTCCAGAAGGCATTTTGGTAATTGCTGCCATAGTGAACTGTTGCGATCAGGGTAGCGCCATTGTCATCGTAGCTGTCACGCCCGTAGTTCGTTGAGTAGTAGTCGTAGGTGTCGCCGGCAAACTGATGAGCGTTCAGGCCATCGGCGTCGGGAGATTCTCCGGGCACCGGGCCGGCCTCGGTCAGCCACAATGTGCCCGGCAGGATCTGCCCGTTCTTGGCGGTGTAGGTCAGTCGGTTTCGCTCCGTCGTGAGCCGGTTGTAGCTTTCCAGAACCAGGCCGGTTCGAGCGTCAATCAGGTAGACGTTGCGGGCCGGCACGGTGTGGTCGTACAGCTCGATCAGCCAGGCCAGGTGTGAGCCGGACAACTCCGGGTCCAGCCGGCTATCCACCACCACAAGCTGTGGCCAGCGCTGGACCACGCTTCCCGGGAGAGCAGCCCGGGCGACTTGCAAAGCCGCGCCGGCCTGAACCTGGGGCTTCACAGAACCAGGCCTCAGCCCGGGCAGGTAGTCGCCGTTGATGGCCGTCACCCACCGGCCGCTCGGATCAAAATGGACCAGGAGCTGAGCACCCAGCACAGGCACGCCCCGATAGGTTTGCTGAAGCCGGACATGGGTCATGCCGAGTCGGTCAACATCGGCTCGCACCAGGGTCCATTCGCGCGCAGGGTCCGTCATGCCGAAGGCAGCCCGATGGACGGCGAGGAAGTTCCGCGCGGCGCTGAGTGGGCTGGTGGCCAGGGTGCGGGCGGTCGAGCCGCTGGGAAATTGGCCAGTGACGAAGGCCGGCATGCCCGTCTCGGCGTCCCAGGTGACGGCGACCGGCCGGGTTGACACGACTTCCAGGCTGGAAAGATCGACGGGAGGGCCGGCCGGACCCGCGCCGGCAGCGGTGGGAAGGATGAGCAGGAGGATAACCGTAATAGCGAACAGCAACCGGTGTCGAATCGCGGAATGGTTCATTGACCCCTCCTTTGGAGCCGAAACTGGCACTGGAGATGTATTAGTGGTTGGCGATGATTCGATTTAGCTCGTCAAGGACCGGCGCCAGTTGCTCGGGGATGGCGCCATCGGTCGTTTCAACGGTGTGCCGGCGGCCATCATCCTGGTACGTGATTCGATATTGAAAAGCATCGGGGATGACGCGGGCCGGCCGGTACTGGCTGTCGAGATCGAAGAATTCGGCCTTATTGACCGCCTGTTGCAGCCGGGATATCATGTTTTCATCCAGGGTAAAGATTTCACGGACCCCGCCCTTTTTCTCCAGGGTCGCTTCTCCGTTCCTCCGCACGATGAGATAGTCGTCAAAGCCGGCAATTCCGCCGGTCCGCCGGTATTCCACCAGAATATCGCTGCCGGCGGCCTCATGGGAGGACGTACTGGGCGGAGATCCACAGGTTGCCAGGAGCCAGGCAGTCAGAACCAGGCCGGCGGACACACCCAACCGGGCGAGCGAGAGGGACCACTTCGGTATTCTGTCGGCGATCAAGTATTTCCTCCTTCGTTGCAAAGCTCCAACGCTTGCCAGATTCATCGTAGGCGTCGGCTATCACGAATTGGTCACAACGCCCAGGGTATTAGACGACGGGAGCCGCTCTGCCGTTCCCGCTCGCTGTATTGCGGCTAGTCCGCCCCTACAGACGGCGCTTCTGTGATCTGGGTCAAATCTGGCTCGCTGACACGCCGGCGCTGGATCAGGCGCAGAACAGCGCCAATTTCGTCGGAACCGACGAGCATGGTGATCCCGACGTAGAGCACAGAACCGATGCCGACACCTCCAACGATGATCAGCAGCGGGTCAGTAGCCGGCAGCCCACGGGTGAAACTGAGCAGGGCAGCCGCCATCAGGCCGGCAGCCACCACAATCCGCAACCCGGAGCTGGCAAGCCGCTGGGCGTCCATGTCGCCCAGCCGGCGGCGCATGAGCCATAGTAGCACTGTCATCTCGCCGATGGTGGCCAGCGTATTCGCCAGAGCCAGTCCGCCGAAAGAGAGTGGCCGGATCAGGATGAGACTGAGCAGGATGTTGCCCCCCATCGCGCTTAGCCCGACAAACACGGGTGTTTTGGTATCGTGCAGCGCGTAAAAGGCGCGTGCCACAATCTCGACCGTCGCATGGGCGAAAAGACCCAGGGCGTAGAACTGCAGGGCGAAAGCGACGGCGTTGGTTGAGGCCTGGGTGAACGCGCCACGCTGCAGCAACGCCTCGATCACCGGTGTGCGAAGTACCAGGAGCCCGACGCTGGCCGGCACCGTCAGGTAGAGAACGGACCGCAGCATAGCCGACAAGGTACTGCGAAGGCCAGCCATATCATCGAGCGCCGTCAGTTCCGAGAAAGTGGGAAAGGCAACTGTCGCCAGCGCCATGGCAAACACCCCCTGTGGCAACATCATCAGGAGCCAGGCGTAGTTCAGGGCCGGCAGTGCAGCCGCTCCCAAACCCGACGCCAGGATGGTGTTCACCACAAAGTTGATCTGAACAGCCGCCAGACCCAGGATGCGTGGCCCCATGAGCCGGCCCACCTCCCGAACCCCGGGGTGGCTCAAACCGAGGACTGGGGTGTAGCGTGCACCGACGCGCATCACCATGGGCAACTGAACCAGCAGGTGCAGAAACGCGCCGCCGACAACGCCGGCCGCCAGGGCGCGAACGCCCATGCTCGGGCCGAGCCAAAGGGCAGCCACAATGATCGACAAATTGTAGAACACCGGGGCCAGCGCGGGAGCCAGGAAATGTTGGTGGGAGTGAAGAACCCCCATCGCCAGGCCGCTTATGCCAAACACCACCGGCGCGATCAGCATCACACGCATCAGCCGGGCGGTCATTGCCTGTGTTGCCGGGTCAAAACCGGGCACGATCAGGCGGGCCAGGAGCGGGGCGAGGATCGCTGCCATGATAGCCACCGCGGTCAGCACCAGAGCCAGGAGGTTGAACACGGCACTGGCCAATTGCCACGCTTCCTCCTCCTCACCCACGGTCAGGTACTCGGTGAAGGTGGGAATGAAGGCCGAGCCGAGGGCACCGCCGGCGATGAGATAGAAAATGAAGTCGGGCACGCGAAACGCGGCCAGATAAGCTGCCAGTTCCAGGCTCGTGCCGAACTGTCGTGCGATGACCATCTCCCGCACCAGCCCCAACAAGCGGCTCAGAACGAAAGCGATCATGACAATGCCGGCGGCCCGTGCCATGCGGCTGCTTCGAGAGGTCATGGATCGTCCCTTTTCATGCCGGCGAACATTATAACACACTTTGGCCTGCGAACGAATTCGCGCATTGGACAAATCACGCAGATTCATGTATCATTGTACGCTAGGCTTTCCGAAGAATCGTGAAACGTAAAACGTGATGGCCAGTTTATGTTAGGAACTTTCACGTTTTACGTTTCACGTTTCACGAGGTGGATAGCGAGGTCTAGCAGAAGTTGCTTTCTGCGCCACCAGGACGCCGACCTTCGATTTTGATGAAATAACGGTTTGCTGAGCAACGGGAGGGATTGGAATTGCCTACTACACGTTCTGCTGAAAAGCGGATGCGCCAAAATGAAAAGCGACGGGCCCGGAACCGGCTGTACCGGACACGGGCGCGTACGTTTGTTAAGAGGACCCGCCGGCTGATTGCCGAGGGCAAGCTGGAAGAAGCTGAAGAAACCGCTTACTGGGCGTGCCGCGCGCTCGACAAGGCGGCTGCCAAGGGTGTGATCCACAAGAACAACGCCGCAAGGCGGAAGTCACGGCTTTTGAAACATCTCAACAAGGCGAAGGTCCAGACGGCAGCGGCTTAGAGCCTATCCGAAAACCGTCGGTTGAGTGGGCGAAGCCCGTATCGAAACCAGGTTTTCGTATAGGCTCTTAGACCCAATACGGGGATCGCTCGTGGCGGATGTTGACTGGTAGTAACGACTTCAGTCGTTCAAGCCGCCAAAACGACTGAATTCGTTACTACGAGTCAAGAACATTGTCAGCCCCCAATCGCTAAACCCCCAGATACTGCGTCTTTACGTCTTCATTGGCCAGCAACTCTGACGAGGAACCCTCAAAGACGATCTGCCCCTTGCTCATCACGTACACCCGATCTGCGACGCGGGTGGCCAGCGGCAGGTTCTGTTCAACCAAGAGGATGGAGAGTCCCTCCTCCTTCAACTCCACCAGCACCCGCCCGATCTCGCGCACCAACAGCGGAGCCAACCCCTCCGACGGCTCATCCATCAACAACATCTCCGGATTCGTCATGAGCGCCCGCGCGATGGCCACCATCTGCTGCTCGCCGCCGCTGAGCTGGCCGGCCCGATGCCGCTCGCGGGCTTTCAAGGGGGGAAATAGCTCATAAATCCGCTCCAGCGTCCATCCAGACCGGCCGTTAGACGAACGGGCTGCCAGGATGACGTTCTGGCGCACGGTGAGTTCGGGGAACAGCCGGCGTCCCTGAGGCACAAGCCCCATGCCCATCGCCGCGATGGCATACGACGGCCGGTGAGTCACATCCTCCCCCTTGAACAGCACCTGTCCCCGCCGAGGCGGCACAAAGCCGACGATGCTATTGATGGTCGTCGTCTTTCCCGCGCCGTTGCGCCCCAGCAGGCTCACTACCTGGCCAGCCTCCACCTGCAGGGACACGCCTTGCAGAATGTAAGAGTCACCGTAGTAGGTGTGGATGTCACGTAGTTTCAACACCTCGATCTCGCTCCGTCCAGGCATCAGAAATGCAACCCCTGATCCAAACCCAGATACACCTCCATCACCCTCGGATCACCCTGCACCTCCTCCGGGGTGCCGTCGGCGATCACCTCGCCGTAGTGGAGGACCGTGATCCGGTCCGCCAGGCCGAACACCACATCCATGTCGTGCTCAATGACCAGCAGCGTGACGTCCCGGGGCATGTCGCGGATCATGTTCATCATGGTCGTGGTTTCAGCCGGCGACATGCCGGCAGTAGGCTCGTCCAGCAGCAAGACTCTCGGACGGGTGGCCAGGGTCACAGCCACTTCAAGCTGTCGCTGCTCGCCATAAGAGAGGTTGCGGGCTGGTACGTTCGCCTTCTCCCGCAAGTCGAAGCGCTCCAGGAAGTGTTCCGTTTCCTCTTGCAAAGTCGTGAAGCGTTCGATGGGCACAAACGCGCGATGGCTGATGCCGGCCCGGGTCTGGCTGGCCAGGCGAATATTCTCGAAAACCGTCAAATTGAGGAAAAGGTTGTTGCGCTGAAACGTCCGCCCGATCCCCAGCCGTGCCCGCTCGTAGCTCGGCAGGGACGTGATGTCTTGCTCGCCCAGGTAGATGCGCCCCTGCGCCGGCGGCATCTCGCCACTGAGCAAGTTGAAAAACGTCGTCTTCCCCGCGCCGTTGGGGCCGATAATCGCCCGCCGCTCCCCCGGCTCGACGGACATAGAGATGTTGTTGACAGCCATCAGGCCGCCAAAATTCCGGCTAACACCCTCAACTCGAAGCATGGTTATTCTCTCATGAACCCCGAATCAGTCATGGAAAGGGATCTTCCAACAAGACAGGCTCGCCCCGCACCGACGACGTAAAGCGTGAGATGTAAGACGTAAGACGTAAGGGCATCATGTTTCACGTCTCACGTTTCACGAGCCTCTGGTCCCCATCAATCTCAAGATCGTTGCTCGTTCGCCGGCGCGCCTGATAGCCCCGAATCAGGCCCATGATTCCCTCCGGGGCAAACAGCACGAAGGCAATGAACACCAGTCCCATGATCGTCTGCCAGCGATCCGTGTAGGTGCTGGCGTAGCTGGGCAAAAGCCGTACCAGGGCCGCTCCCAGGATCGGCCCGGTCAGCGTGCCGGCCCCGCCTACGATCACCATCAACAGCACCTGGCCCGACATGGTCCAGTAGAGGCTCTCCGGAGCGGCGTGCCAGTTGAAATGGGCGAAGAGCGCTCCACTCACCCCCGCGAACACGCCGGCCACGATGAACGCTGCCATCTTGAAGCGCCAGGTATTGTACCCCAGCGCCCGCATCCGCGACTCGTTCTCCTTGATCCCGCGCAGCGTGTACCCGAAGGGGCTGCCAACGATGCGCCGCAGCAGCCACCAGCACACCACAAAGGCCAGAGCCACCAGGTAGTAGAACTGGAGGTTGCTGCCGAATCGCCAGACCAGGTTCCCCACGCCGATGTACGGCCTTGGGACCCCAGCCAACCCGTCGGACCCACCGGTCACCGGCGTCCATTTCACGGCCAGACCAAACAGCATCTGAGCAAAGGCCAGCGTGAGCATGAGAAAATAGATGCCCGTGGTCCGCAAAGCGAAGAAGCCGATGACGGCCGCACCGAGTGCCGTGACAACGAGCACCAGTGGCACAGTGACCAGTAGATTGGCTGTGGCACCACGAGCCACGTAGGCCAGGACGTAGCCGCCAAGGCCAAAGAAAGCTGCGTGGCCGAAGGAGACAAGGCCGGCGTATCCCAGAAGCAAGTCCAGGCTCATCGCGAAGATGGCGAATAGCAGAACCTCGACCGCCAGGCTCTGGATGTAGCTGGGCGAGATCAGGGGGAAGACGACCAATCCGATCAGCACTAACAGGGGGACGACCAACTGCTTGCCGGCGCGAAGCCCCGCCCGGGTTGCCGGCCAACGCTTGTGAGCCGCTTCCACCTCAGGCAATCTCCCGCTGTCCGAACAGGCCCGCCGGCCGGACCAACAACACCAACGCCATGATCACAAAAATGACAAACAGCGAGAACTCCGCCAGGCGTGCCTTCCCGAAGGTGTCAGCCATGCCGATGAGCACCGCACCCCAGAAAGCCCCCTTGAGCGTTCCCAATCCACCAACGACGATGACCACCAGGGCCAGGATCAAGATCTCGAAGTCCAGCCCGGGGTACAGGTTGAGGACCGGCGCGGCTGCCACGCCGGCCAGAGCCGCCAGAGCCGTCCCCAGCGCGAAGACGCCGGCAAAAACCAGCTCGATGTTGATCCCCAGCCCGGCCACCATCTGGCTGTCGGCAACGCCGGCCCGCACGATAGCGCCGATGCGCGTTCGGTCTAGCAGCAGCCACAGCACCACTGCCATCACCAACCCGAACACGATGATC
Source organism: uncultured Anaerolineales bacterium (assembly GCA_964532665.1). Lineage (GTDB taxonomy): Bacteria > Chloroflexota > Anaerolineae > Epilineales > JAANWY01 > CAZHMV01. The sequence continues at coordinate 28,970 of CAZHMV010000018.1, read as the reverse complement.
GTGAGCCGGTAAATCGGGAACTGGTTCCCTCGGATGATCACGAAGCCGGCCAGTTGTGCCGGCGGGGACACAGACTCCACATAGGCCCCCCAGTTCCAGCGGATCAGGTCGGCGGCCACCAGAGCCAGGCCGAAGGTGAACAATACCTGGTCCAGGTGACCCCGTCGGTACAATCGCCGGAGAAACAGCATCTCCAGCACCAGCCCCAAAGCACCAACCAGCAGCGGGGCCACAATCAACGCCAGCCAGAAACTGTTCACTTGGCGGATGATGGTCAACCCGATGTACCCCCCCAGCAAGTAGAAAGAGCCATGGGCCAGGTTCACCACATCCATCAGGCCGAAAATCAGGGACAGGCCGGCCGCCATCAGAAACAGAAGCAGGCTGAAAACCAGGCCATTGAGAAACTGTATCAAGAATGCATCAAGATTCATGGGGATTTCCACACGCCAGGTTGCAGCAACAGCCCGTCAGTGTACTTCGTGTTGTGATTGAAGAGGGCAATCACCCGGATTCCTTCCCAGATTTCTTCCTCAGTGGCCCCAACTTGTTTGAGCATTTCGGTCTGAAACCACACGGAATAGGGCGCGCCTCGGGTTGCGGCCGTGGCCAGGGCGACAAAATGCTTCTCCAGGCGCTCCAGCCGGCCACCAAACGGGCATCCCACCTCTTCAGCATATTCGGATTCGTCCAGCAGGCGAACCAGGCTCATGATTGCACCCCTACGTGATCCGATACTGACTGAGATCAACCTCCATCGTCTTGGCCCGCTCAAAGGTTTCAGACCTGGGATACGGCGCTGTGGCATCGATACCCACCTTGTGGGTGATGCCGGCATCCGTCGAAGGGTTCAGCTCGTGACCTCGGGCGAAAGGCACAACAAATAGGTCCCGATCGGCCCTGAAACGAGTTGCCAGCGCCCACTCCACATCGTCCGCGCTGTAGATGTCCACGTCGTCATCCACGGCGATGACCATCTTGAGGCTGGGGAAGGCGGCAAAGGTAGCCATGATGGCGTTCTTCTGGATCCCCTCTGTGTTCTTCTTCAGTTGGATCACCGCGTGGTAGAAGCCACAGCCTCCGTGAGAGAAGTACACAGCCTGGACGGCCGGAATCTGGCGCGATACGAGCCGGTAAACAGCCGCTTCACCCAGGAGGCCGACCGAGTTGTAGACCTCCTTGCCCGACAGGATAGTCTGCCAGATTGGATTTCGGCGCATCGTGATCCCCTTCACCCGAAACGTCCAGCGATCCTTACGGGGCGCGTAGTAGCCGGTGACTTCGGCAAAGGGGCCCTCCGGCCGGCGAACTTCGGGCAGGGCCTCGACCTCTATCACGAATTGAGCTGATGCAATCGCTTCGACAGACACGAATTTGCCTGGCACCAGCTCCAGTGGTTCACCCCGCAGGTGACTGGCAATGCCCAATTCATCCCTGTCGATGGGTGCGACGCTGGCCGGCGCCGCAGCCGCAAAATGGACACTCGGATCGACGCCGTTGCTGATCGTCATCTCCAGCGGCTCGCCCCGCGCCTCGGCCCGCTCGTAGTAGTCGCGGAGGTGACGGCCTTCGTCCATCTGCCCCGTAAGAACATCAGGCCCTGCCACCATGAAACGCATGATTGAGGCGTTCCTGACACCGGTGTCGGGGTCCCGGGCGATGACGATGGAAGAGTCGATATACGGTCCGCCATCGTTCAACGCATGCGTCGGAATCGGAAGCTCTCGCAGGTCCGGCTCCGCGAGAACCACTTCCTGGCAAGGTGCTGTGTCTATCACGACGGGATCAACAGGAGTCTGCTGCCATTCTGAGATAGCATCCGCAATGACGAAGGGGAGCTGGCGGAACTCACAGCCAAACATCCTGGCCAAAACGTGGCGATTCCAGTACAGGCCCACCAACACCTGGTGTGGCGATCCTTTTACTTGCTCGAAGAGAGCGCAGCGACCACCTTCCAACTGCTGGGCAATGCCGGCCAACTCATACTCGAGATCAACCTCAGTCTCGATCCGCGCCAGATCCCCCTGGGTCTCCATGAACGAAATAGCCGACTGGAGATCGTAGACACCTTGCCGTGCCAGACCGACCCCCGCCGCCCGAGAAGGGCCTTCCGGTGATCGCCGCCGGCTACCTGTTACAACTTCTACTTTCTGCTGTAGAGTCTCGTCCTCCACCATACGATCCACACTCCATCCAGCCTGGCCACCGAGTCAGGCTACCTTGTCGAACGAAGGGGAACTGAGGGAACTCAGGGAAACTGAGGGAACTCGCGAACCTCGTACAAGTTCCCGCCAATTCCCCTGAGTTCCCCTGAGTTTCTCCTGCTCTTCACGTCCAACTAGCCAGCAACGAGCCGGGGCGGCTAACGAGCGCTCCTATCCCTTAGAATCGTCGCCCGGATCCGGGAACTCGCCCAGGTTCTCCAGTACGACGTCGTGAAGGGCCCCATCGACTTCCTGTACCTGCCGCACGTAGATGGGATTGATCACATTATGGGTGTTGGGATCGAACTTGAACTCTCCCCGCGGGCTCTTGAACTTGACAGCCGCCAGGGCCTCGATGACCTTATCGGTATTTGAGGTATCCCCCTGAAGAGCGTTCAAAGCCTCGACGATCACCCGACCAGTATCATAGCCCTGCATCGCGAAGACATTGGCGTCCTTGCCCGTACGATCCTTGTAGGCTTTGGTGAACGCCTTGTTCTCAGGATTGTCCAGGAGAAGTGCCCAGTGAAGGCCGCTGTAGGCACCCCGCGCTGCCTCACCCTGAGCCGGCAGGACGTCCTCTTCCACCGTGAAGCCCGCTGCCACCAGAGGGACCTTTCCCGTGAGGCCGAACTCGCCGTACGCTTTCACGAAGGTGACGGCAGCACCGCCACTGTAGAAGCAGAAGACCATCGGCGGGTCTGCGTTCTGGATTTCGGTGATGAAGGGGGCTGGATCACCCATGGACGGGAAGGGTGTGTACTGGGGTTCGCCTATCAGTTCACCGCCGTGCGCCTGGAAGTTGTTCAGGAAGGCATCGACCATGTTGTGGCCGGCAGCGTAGTCCGGCGCACTCACGAACACCTTCTGGGCCACGTTCTCGTACGCCCAACCGCCCAGCGGCCAGTTCGGCTGCCAGTTGGTAAAAGACGTGCGGAAGATATACGGGCTACGCTTGGCGCGCGTGATTACGTTCGACCCGGCGTTGGCGATGATGAGGATCTTCTTGTTGTCGTGGAAGTAGTCCCGCACGGCGTTGGCTACGCCGGAACTGACGAGCCCCGCTACCAGGTCAACTTTGTCTTGCTCAACCAGCTTACGGGCTTTCTGAAGGCCGATGTCGGGCTTGATTTTGGTATCTTCGGTGATGAGCTCAATCTTCCGGCCGCCGGCCTCGTTGCCGACGCTCTCGAAGTACATCTTCATAGCCTCGGTGATGCTCTCCCCCAACACCGCGTAGATGTCTGAATACGGGAGAAGAACACCGATCTTGAGGGGACCACTGGCTTTCGGCTGGCCACCCAGTTGGGCACACGCGGACAAGAAAGGGCCGGCCGCGGCCGTACCAGCCACTACCCCCATGGTCTTCAAAAAATCCCGGCGCGTCATACCGCTGGACAATTTGGTCTCTGACATCTCTCCTCCTTCCGTGTATTCGCTCTTCACAATCTTGCAGATCCCGGTATGTCCGTTTCAAGGATGACTCGTCGCTATCTGATCACTCCTATAACACCACCTCCTTCCTGGCATCTGAGGCCTGCTGTGTCACTTTTCATACGACCGTAACATTATCGAAATTATACCTGTCGTCAGTTGGGGATACTACACTCGATGGGGTAGTGTTTGGCATGGCACAGACTACCCAATCGGGTGGTGAAGCGTTCGGCTTACTGCTCGTAAACCTTCCATGCACGGGGGTCGGTGTTGAAGGTCAACGTGCGATAGGCTTGCTTGGCTGCCGACAGCGTGCATCTGCCGAAGTTAGAAGATTTTACCTCAGTATCCAGCCGTTGTCAACCGCTGCTCGCTCGTGGCAAGCGAAGAAAAACCTTGACACCGTACTGCGTTCATGGTATCATTCACTGGCACTCGCAGATGAGGAGTGCTAAGACCTGACCATGATCGAGCTGACTGAGCGACGCAAAGAGATTCTCGGGATCGTTGTCCGCGAGTACATTGCAACGGTGGCGCCCGTTGGCTCCGGTACCATTGCGAATGCGCACAAGCTTGGTGTGAGCCCGGCAACCATCCGTAACGAGATGGCTGCCCTGGAAGAGGCCGGCTATCTCACCCATCCGCACACGTCTGCAGGCCGAATACCAACGGTGAAGGGCTATCGCTACTTCGTGGAGCAGTTAATGGAGACCGGCAGCCTGCGGCCCCACGAGCGGCGGATGATTCGTGAGAAGTTTGATACAGCCGGCTGGGAACCCGAGGCCTGGATGCGCCTTTCTGCTTCGGCGTTGGCCCAGGTAGCACACACTGCGTCCCTCGTGACTGCACCCAAGCCGTCCCGGAGCCAGTTCAAGCATCTGGAACTGGTTGAACTGCGAGATGGTCTGGTGCTACTGGTGCTGGTGTTGGCCGACGGCAGCGTGCAACAGGTACGTTTCAGACTGCAGGAACCGCGATCTCAAGAAGATCTATCGGGCCTGGCTCACCAGCTCAATCAGCGGCTGGCCGGCCTGGATCGGCACGCCATCGAGAAAGCCAATCTGCCGCCGGTCTCGCCGGTGCCGCAAGTGGTAGACCGGCTACTGGAATTGATGGCCAAGGTCGATCGCCGGCACAGTGGACGGATGATCCATGCTGGCCTGGAGCACGTGCTATGCCAGCCGGAGTTTGCTGATGCCGAACGTGCGACCGAGGTCGTACAGGTGCTCGAACGACGGGACTTCCTCGGCCCAATTCTGGCCGATGTAGCATGGAGCCATCGCGGTGTCCAGGTCATCATTGCCGGCGAAGATCGTTGGGAAACCATCAGCGACTACGGACTTGTACTCGCGGACTACGGGGCGGCTGATGCGCGGGGAACTGTCGGCGTCTTGGGGCCGGTTCGTATGCCCTACGAGCGGGCGGTTTCTGTTGTCAAGTACGTATCGGACCTGATGAGCACGCTGCTGCGCGAGCTCTACGGGGTAGCCTGAAAGAACGGGAACGAAGATCATACGTTTAGTTTGACCTGCACGTGGCGTTGGAGTACACTGGGAGATCATGACAGCCAAACGAGATTATTATGACGTGTTAGGCGTTGGCCGGGATGCAAGCAAGGACGATATCCGGCGCGCCTATCGACGCAAAGCCCGTGAATATCATCCTGACGTGAACGACGCGCCGGATGCGGCCGATCGGTTTCGGGAAGTCAAAGAAGCCTACGAGGTCCTGTCCGACGACGATAAGCGGGCGATGTACGATCGCTTCGGGCATGACGCGGACCAGTTTGGTCGCGGATTCGGTGGCTTTTCCGACTTCGGCATTGACGATCTTTTCAACGAGTTCTTTGGCTTTGGGACTCGAACCCGAACGGCGGCCCGACGAGCACCGGCGCGCGGTCGTGACCTGCGGGTCGATATCACACTGGACTTCAAGGAAGCTGTTTTTGGCGCCGAGAAGGAGCTGGAAATCCCGCGTTGGGAGACGTGTGATGTGTGTGGTGGCAGCGGCGCTGAGCCGGGGACCAGCCCCATCACCTGTTCTCAGTGTGCCGGCGTGGGTGAAGTACGTCGGGCCCAACAGACGGGTCTCTTCGGTTCTTTCGTCACCGTCGTGACCTGCCCCAACTGCGGAGGAACGGGCGAGGTCGTTCACACACCGTGTCACCAATGCCACGGTCGTCAACGCGTACACGCCAACAAGGTAATATCGGTCGAGATTCCAGCCGGCGTCGATGACGGCACTCGCATTCGGTTGACCGGTGAGGGGGACGCCGGCGAACGGGGTGGCCCACCGGGCAACCTGTATGTGAACATCCACGTGAGGCCGCACGAGATCTTTGAGCGGCAAGACAACGACATCTATCTCGAACTGCCGCTCAATGTAGCGCAGGCGGCATTGGGTGACGAGGTGCAGGTCCCGACTCTGGACGGAGAAGACACGCTCCGGATTCCCCCCGGTACACAGACCGGCCAGACCTTCCGGCTGCGCGGTAAGGGCGTGCCCTATCTGCGCCGGGTAGGGCGGGGCGATCAGGTAGTCCGAGTGTTTGTCGTAACACCGACCAACCTGAACGAGCAGCAGAAGGAGCTGCTCCAAGAACTCTCCAAGACTCTGGGCCGGGAAGTCATTCCACAACGCGGCAAGAACTTCATGGGCTGGCTCAAGGACGCCTTCGGCGTCTGATCGAGGAACCGGCGTTGCGATGGATCGAGATTAGCATCCAGGCTGACGGCGAAGCGGCCGAGGCGATTGCCGACGTCTTTAACCGCCTGGGTGAAGGTGGGGCCGTTGTTGAGACCCTCATTCACCAGGATGACTCCCCGTATGCCGGCGATCCAGTCGTGAATGTAAAGACATGCCTGCCGGCCAATCGTGCTGGCGCGGCGCGCCAGCGCCAGATCGAAGAGGCACTCTGGCACCTTTCCCAACTGTACCCAATCCCTGCCCCCCAAATCCGCGAACTGAAAGAGGAAGACTGGGCGGAAGCCTGGAAAAAGGGCTATAGCGTCCAGCACATCGGGCGGCGTCTGGTGATTGCCCCCTCGTGGGAGATGTATACGCCGCAGGGCGATGAGATTGTCGTGCGGCTGGATCCCGGCATGGCTTTCGGCACTGGGCTTCATCCTACCACCCGACTTTGCCTGATGGCCCTGGAGACATGGGTGAGGGTCGGTGATCGCGTGCTGGACGTGGGTACCGGTTCCGGCATCCTGGCCATCGCCGCGGCGAAGCTGGGCGCGGCGCAGGTCATCGGTATCGACCTGGATCCGGTCGCCGTGCAGGTTGCCCGGGATAACATCCGGCTGAACGGGGTGGCCGACCGAGTCGTGATCGAAGAGGGAACGCCGGACACGGTCCACCTGGCGCTACATTCGTTGGACCGAATCGTCGTCAACATTCTGGCAGACGTCATCATAGCGCTAACACCGAAACTGGTAACCCGCCTGCGTCCCGCCGGCGCTCTCATTGCCAGCGGGATCATCGAAGAGTACGCGGATGCCGTTGTCGAAGCATTTGAGACAGCCGGCCTTGAGGTCGTGGAGCGCCGGCAACAAAAAGACTGGGTCGCATTGGTTGCTACCCACCACATCTGAGGCAGTGCAATGCACCGACTATTCATTCCCGCCGACTGGATCAAAGTTGACAAGGTATCATTCCCACCCGAGTTTGCACACCGTCTGGCCAGACTCGGGCTGGGAAGCGGCGATCATCTGATCGTGCTCGACAACTCGGGTTGGGAGCACGAGGTCACTCTGACGCAAGCTGTCGCCGGGGCGACCCTTGCGCACGTCGTGAAGAAGACCCTGGCCGTCGGTGAACGCCGAACCAAGATCAGCCTCTATCAGGGTCTGGTGCCGCCTGATCCTTTTGCAGAGATCCTACGCCATGGCACCGCTATGGGACTCGTAGAATTCGTACCGGTGGCATGCGACCGGTGCGAAGTGCCCGACCTGGATGCGTTTGACGAGCCGATGCTCGCGAAATGGCGCGAGATGATTGTGACCATTTCAGAAGAGACAGAGCGAGGTCGGCTGCCTCGGGTGGGGCCGGCCATTTTGTTCGATGCGGCCCTGGAGCGCATCACACGCCGGGGAATCTCGCTGATCATCTGGGATGGCGAGGACAGCCGGGACATTCGGGAGGTGACAGAGGACCGGCCCTTCTCGATCCACCTGTTGGCACCCCCGCCCGACGGATTCACGCCCCGGGAGATCGACCGCGCCCGTCAGCGGGGTGTCATCCCGGTGCGTCCCCCCTTCGCCCCACCTGACGGGACGCCGGCCGGCCTGCTGGTCAGCCAGGCGATCTTCGAGCAATTGGGGTAGTGTATACCGCAGCCTAGTCCTCGAGTATGCCCAACTCGAGCGCGTAGCGCACCAGGGCAACGCGGCTGCGTAGGCCCAGCTTCTGCATCAGGCGGGCCTTGTAAGTCTCCACGGTCTTCACGCTCAGGTGAAGCATCTCGGCGATTTCGCTGTTTCGATGACCCAGCGCCACAAGCTTGAACACCTGGGCTTCCCGCTCACTGAGCAGTTGATAACGCTCCTCCTTTTCACCGATCGATTCTGCATGCACCTGGCTGCGGTCCAGCATGTCGTCCAGGAGAATCCTCGTATGGCTGGGATGCAGGAATGTTCCGCCCTGATACACGGCCCGGATGGCCGAAAGCAGTTCATCGCTGGCAGCTTCTTTAAGTACGTAGCCGGAGCCGCCGGCCTGCAGAATGTCCCGCAGGTAACTGGCATCGTCGTGCATGGTTAAGGCCAGGACGCAAACCCCGGGCTGGGCAGCCTTAATCTCGCGCGTGGCCTCAGGTCCGCTCATGACCGGCATGGTCACGTCCATGAGCACGACGTCCGGCTGAAGGGCTCGCGCCATGTCTACGGCTTGTTGGCCGTTCTCGGCCTCGCCGACGACCTCCATGTCCGGCTCGGCGTTCAACAGAGCCTGCAAGCCGGCCCGCAGCACGGCGTGGTCATCTACCAACAACAGTCGAATCCTGCTCATGCTGAATCACCTGATTCTCGTTCAACGGAACCTCTACAAACACGGTGGTGCCGGCACCCGCCCTTGATTCAATCGTCAGCTCACCCCCGATGAGGTTAGCTCGTTCACGCATGCCAAAGAGGCCCAACCGCTTCTCCCGCATCCCCGAGCGAAGCAACCGGTCGGCGTCGAAGCCACGGCCGTTGTCCTCGACAATGACCAGTAGCCGGCCGGCGCTTCGGCCAGGCTCAGCACGAGCTTGCCGTTCCAACAGCACGCTTACCGTGTCAGCGCGCGCATGCCGTGCGACGTTCGTCAACGCCTCCTGGACAATCCGGTACAGAGCCGTTTCTACCTGGGGCTGCAACCGTGTACCGTCGAAGCCCAGGGTATGAAAATCGACGGTGATGCCAAACTTCTGGCTGTAATCGCGGGTGTAGCGTTCCAGGGTGGGGATCAAACCCATGTCGTCCAACGTGCTCGGTCGCAGCTCCAAGGCCAGGCTGCGAACGTCTTCCAGCGCATCTGCCACGATGTGGCGCAATTCCGTTGCACGCGCACGTACCTCCTGGGTGTTTGTGACCCCTTCCAGGACTTTCAGGCCGACCATGAAAGAGGTCAGTGCCTGGCTCGTCTCGTCGTGGAGCTCGCGCGCGATGCGCTTGCGCTCCTCTTCCTGAGCGTGAATCACCTGGTTCAGGAGTTGTCCTCGGAGCGCCTCTTTCTGCTTCAGTTCTTCCCACAATTGCGCATTCTCGATGGCGACTCCCAGTTGAGCCCCAATGGCACTCAGCAGGCGCAGTTCGTCAGGCCCAAACTGACGCGGGTCGCCGGCTACGATGTTGAACACGCCCAGCACTCGCGACTTGGCGATGAGCGGGACCGCTGCGTGACACGCGACCGGCTGACCGTCCCTGAGGCGCATGGTGGAGATGGGACAGGTGTTCTCCAGCGGGTAGATAACCATCGGCTGTGCTGTATCTAACACCCGGCCACAAGGACAGGCAGGAAAGCCGGCCCGGGTTTCCTGCAAGGCCGTGCCGCGAGACATACCGACGGCACCAGCCAGTTCGACGTGCCCATCGCTGGAGCCATCGACCAACATAACCCAGCCGGCCTCCAGGTCCAGCAGTCCCAGCACACGTTCGACAGCCCTTTCCAGGAGTGCTGCCAGCGCGAGAGGGCCGCCGGCGGCCTGGGCCACAGCGTTGAGAACTGCCAGTTCGCGGTTGCGCCGCAGCAGTTCCTGGTTATATGCCTCACTCTCGGCCTGAGCGGCTGCCAGGTCGTCAACCATCTGGTTAAAGGCCTCGCTCAGTGTCCCAATTTCGTCGTCAGCCCAGTGGGGTGCCTTCTGACTGAGATTACCTCGCGCCACAGCGCGGGTGACGGATACCAGTGCCAGGATCGGACGGGTCAGGAGCCAGGTCAGGAAGGCTGCCGCCGCCACGCCGGCCATTGCCACCGCCAGGGTGGTGAGCAGCAATTGATTGGTGACCGTATCCACCGTATCATGCAGTCGGGTCTCAGAGAGACCAACGCGAGCAGTGCCGGCCCGACCCTCAAAAATCGGCACGGCGAAATCGTGAACCAGGCCCTCATCGGTCCGAATCAACTGTTGATGGTAGCGCTCGTGGGAAGCGACCTGATTGGCTTCAATCAACCCCAGTGGGAAGCCAGCATTCTCTGGATTGCTTCCTTCCTGAGCGAAGGAGTGGACCAAAACCTGCCCGTTTTCATCCAGAATGAAAGCATAGCGCAGGTCAGGGTTGTTGGCCACGGTGTCACGAAGCAGTTGGTACAGCGCAAAAGTGTCGTGGATGAGGATTGGGTCAGTACTTCGGGCTGCCAGGTCCCGCCCAATAGAGATGCCGCGTTCCTCCAGCTCCTGGACCAGGGTCCGCCCCATGCTCGTTCGTACCTGAAACGTCACACCAAAGCCCAGCATCAGGGTCAGGCCAAGGATCATCCCCATGATCTTCGTCCGGACACTGACGCCCAGGATCAGGGACCAGATGCGGTCCAACAGCGACGGTGTCCTGATCCCTTCGTCAGGCTCGGTGCGAGGCTCAGGACGGTGCCTGCCGAAGAATCGATGGCCGGTCACGGCAACGGCCCTACCTCCTGCTCTAACCGGCGGACGGAATCGTAGGTGGTATCGTTGATCACGACAAAACGATCCACGCCCAGGGTCTCCAGGATCTGATGACCTTCCGGGTAATCGTCCAGCCCCAGCAGTAGCGTCTTCAGTTCGGTTTGCAGCTTGGGACTGAGATCCGGGTTTACAACGACCGGCGGGCTTCCAAAGGGGGGTGAGCGGTGGATGACTCTGGTCTTCGCTGCCAGTTCAGGATCCCGACTGACCGCGAACTCGTAGACCAGGCTGTCAACAGACGCCCCATCGGCCAGGCCGGCTGCCACCGCGCGAATGGCGTCGTCGTGGCTGTAGGTGAAAAAGGTGCGACGGAAAAAGGTCTTGGGCGATCCGCCGAGCTGTCGCACCAGATAGGTGGGATAAAGCCGGCCGGTGTTGGACATGGGGTCGGTGAAGGCAAACACTTTGCCACGCAGGTCGGCCATGCTGGCAGCGGGACTATTGGCGGGGACAATGAGATAAGAGTAGTACACGGCCTTGCCACCGACTTGCGGAGCAGCGAGCAATTTCATGCCGAATTCGCGATGCCCGGCCACGTAGGCACTGGTACACACAAAGGCCACGTCCACCTCACCCCGTTCGACCAGGTCGTTCACCTCGGCATAAGTTCGCCGTTGCACTAACTCTACTGGACGATCGAGCTGATCGCTGAGGTAGTCTAACAACGGGCCGTAGCTTTCAACAGTCCCCTTGGGCGAGATGACGGCCGCCACGGCGACACGCAGCGGCAAAACCTCGGCCTGGGCCATAGCCGGCAGGGGTTGGAGCCGCGAGAGGTCAACGTAGGGCGGGTCGGCGCCACCACGACAGGCTGTCAACAGAAGCACAGAGGCCAGAAAGACAATCCAGATACCAATTCTCAGTAAACCTGATTTTGCCCGGCCTGGATTGTCAACCCTTGGGTGAGCGTAGCGGAACCATCCAGGCCCGGACGGGGACCTGGCGATCTCCTTGGGGCGAAATTTGGATCTACTGATTCTCGCCAGCACGTCAGCCTCCGATCATCGACATCGCTACATCGGCAACGCCGGTAGAGACCGGCAACGGACGCTCGCGTGGCTTTATGTCAATGACCTGCTGGATCAATGCCTGCAGCCCCGTTACATCAGCACCGGCCTCTAACAGTGGCTTCGCGTGCATACCCCGGTTGGAGAAGAGGCAGGGGCGCAGCCAGCCATCCGCCGTCAGGCGCAGCCGGTTGCACGCGGCGCAGAAGTGTTGGCTCAGCGGACTGATGAACCCAATTGTGCCTTGCGCCCCTGGCAACCGAAAGTAACGGGCCGGCCCATTGCCACGCGGTCCATCCACGGGCGCCAACAGCCCCAGACACGCCAGTCGCCGTTGCATTTCCGCGACCGACACAAAACGCTGGCCGGCAGCCGGCATGCCCGGCCCCCAATCCAGCCCATTGCCGATGGGCATCACCTCGATAAACCGAATGTGCCAGGCATAATTATAGGTCAGCCGGGCAAAGTCGGCCAGCTCGTCGTCGTTGAGCCCACGGACCACCACCACGTTGATTTTCAGCGGGGTCAGGCCGGCCTGCTCGGCCGCCTCGATGCCCTTCCAAACCAGGTCGATGTCGCCCAGCCGGCTGATGCGCCGGAAGCGGTCGGGCCGCAGGCTGTCCAGGCTGATGTTGACCCGGGTCAGGCCGGCAGCGGCCAATTCCTCCGCGAAGTGGCTCAACAAGGTGGCGTTCGTCGTCATCGACACCTCTTCAATGCCGGAGATGGCCGCAACGCCTGCAACCAGATCGACCACGCCCTTGCGCACCAACGGTTCACCCCCGGTGAGCCGGACTTTGCGGAAACCGAGGCCGGCCGCCGCCTCCACGATCTTCGCGATCTGCTCCAGGCTCAGAATGGTATCCCGCTGTTTCCAGGGAACACCCTCCGGCGGCATGCAGTACACACAGCGCAGATTGCAGCGGTCGGTGAGCGACACCCGCAGGTACTCAACAGAGCGCCCGTACTTGTCTGTGCACTTCATGGCTATTCAAATTGCGCCGTTCGGTTTAGACCCTGAAGGATTCGAAAACCTCTAGGGTCTGTCGGCAACTCATGGGTCTGGCAGTGTGGTGAGGAAGAGCACCAATGCTGCTGCCAGGAATCCGAAACCAGTCGTCAACAGCTCGAGTGGCAACTGATTCCTCAGTTCCCACAGGTACATGCTATTTGCTGATGTCAACAACAGGATCGCCGTCCACATGCCGATAAACAGCAAGTTTGCTGATGCTTTCTTCATCGCTATCCTCCCTCGTACATATAGAAAATGAGAGCCAAAGATACGAGGATAGCCTTGCTGTTTCAGCATGCATTGCAACCTGTGAGAGTACACTATCAAAATGAGAAATATGGCAAACGGACGTCCAAGGCTCGTTCCGTATATAGATGATAGTAGGCGCCGTTCGCACACGCTCGACACAGAACCTGACCATCGACGGCGACTTCGCGGTGGTCGTTGATGCCCTCACCGCACCGCTCACAGAAGACGCGGCTGATAGGCCGGCCAGGCCGATCTTCGGGCGCGATGTTGATTGACACATCCTGCATCACGAACAGTTCCTCCGCCGGCATCACCCGATACGCATGGACCTGCGCCGCGTATTTTCCCATCCCAGGCTCGGCGTACTGTGCCACCTTCTCCCGTGAGTCATCCCGTGCCGAAATGCGTACCGCCCGCCCGGTGCGCTCGTCGTAGAACGTCGCCGCAGCCTTGCCATAGTCAATGTACTTCAACGTCCGCTTGCCCAGCCGGCAACCCGACACGGCCGCCACCGCGTCTGCCAGGCAGCGATCAATCTCAACAAAGACGAACAGCCGTTTTTCCTGATCGGGCGGATCGATGCCCAATATCCCGCAGCCAAGCATCGCCATGCGCGTCCCCAACACCTGGCCGGGGCAGATGCAACCCCGGTGCATGATGGCCGCCATCTCCAGATATTCGTCGAAGGACTTCATTATGATGTTGCTCCCAAATGCTGAACGCCGGCTGGAAAGGCCGGCGTTCGTTCGCCACAACGGGTGTCGTGCGTTGCGGCAATTCTCCTTTCCAAACACGGGGGGCGCGGGTGTTTCCACCCACACCTGTGATGCCAACATCCGATTGGCACCCCCGGTGCAATACCGGGTGCGGCCGGCGGGCCATAGCGCCCGAGCGCCGTAGGCCGGCCGGCTCGGAGAGATATTCAGTTGTCAGCGAGCCTGGATTGTGCTCAATGATAGCACATCAAGGTCAGAAAACGGTCATACGCGGGTCAAAATGGCGTCGCATATTGAGCCGATCCATCACTGTTCTGCCATAAGTATACCTCATTTTGTAGGATGCATCAACCGCGCGGTCGATTACGTTGGTGAAACAGTGGCCAAGTGTTACCGATTTGTTGATTTAGTGGGGAAGTGTGTTATAATCTCCATCAACTCTCCGAAGAAATCTCGATGAAAGGGTTGATTCATGCGTATCCTGGCTGTTGATGTTGGAACTGGAACTCAGGACATATTGCTGTTCGACACAGAACGGGGCGTGGAGAATTGTTTTCGGCTGGTGATGCCCTCGCCAACGGTTCACGTAGCTGAGCTGGTGCGCGAAGCAACGACCGCAGGCGACGACATCCTGCTGACCGGCGTGACCATGGGCGGTGGACCCTGTCACTGGGCGGTGAACGATCACCTGAAGGCCGGCCATCGGGTCTACGCCACGCCGTATGCCGCGCGGACCTTCAACGATGTCCTCGAGGAGGTCGAAGAGATGGGCGTGACCATCGTCAGCGAGGACGAAGCCGCCGGCCTGGTGGGCGTCCGACGTATCGAGATGCGCGACTTCTACCTGGGCGCGATTCGCGAGGCCCTGCGCGCCTTCGGTGTCTCGCCCCACGTGGACGCCTACGCAGTCGCGGTGTTCGATCACGGCAACGCGCCACCCGGCTACAGCGATCGGGCGTTTCGGTTCGACTACCTGCGGGAGCGGCTGGGCTCCGAGCGCGGGCTGGCAGAATTCGCCTTCTGGGCCGACGAGATTCCGGAGCGCTTCACGCGACTTCAGGCGGTGGCCGACAGCGTAGCGGGAGCAGATGGCGACGCGCCGCTGCTGGTGATGGACACCGGGCCGGCGGCGGTGTTGGGCGCGCTGGAGGATGCGCGCGTGGCCGGCGAGGAGCCGGTCGTCATCGTGAACATCGGCAACTTCCACACACTGGCCTTTCTCCTGGCCGCCGGCGACGGCTCCGATGACCCGGAGTCGGACATCGCCGGCGTGTTCGAGCATCACACCGGCGAACTGACGCCGGCCCAATTGGCGACGTACCTGCACAAGCTGGCTGCCGGTGAGATCACCAATCAGGAGGTGTTCGACGACATGGGGCATGGCGCTCTGGTGCGGTTCAGGCCGGCTCGTGCGCCGCAGTTGTTCGCCGTCACCGGCCCCCGGCGCAACATGATTCGCGGGACCGACCTGCCGGTGTACCTGGCAGTGCCCCACGGTGATATGATGCTGGCCGGCTGCTTCGGGTTGGTGCGGGCGTATGCCGGCAAGCGGCCGGAGGACGCGGGGGAGATTGAGGCGGCGCTGGGGGGGACGAGGGAAGCCAGGCTGTGGTGATGGGGGGTCAGATGGCTGGATGGCTCGATGGCTGGATGGTTAGATGGCTGGATGGCTGGGGGCTGGATGGCTGGCGATGAGTGAGCGAGTTGTCTTTCTCACCGGTGCTACGGGATTAGTCGGCAGCGAGGTGCTGCGTCGCTATGCCGGCGTGGACAACAAGCACGTGTTTGCAATGATCCGCGCTGACTCCGCCGAGACTCTGGGGCAACGCTTCCTCGATCTCCTGGACAATCTTGAAATCCACAGTTCCGAAGCCGGCAACATCATACCGGTGCGGGGCGATGTCACCGCGCCGGATCTGGGTCTGGAGCCGCACGTCGCGGCAGTTTTGGCCCGCGAGGCTACTGACATCATTCACTGCGCGACAGACATCAACTTTGGACGCTCGCTGGACGAGGCGCGGGCGGTTAACCTGCTGGGCGTGGTCAACTTGATGGACCAGGTGCGCCGCTGGCCGCATGTCGAGCGGGTGGCCCACGTCAGCACGGCGCACGTGGCGGGCCGGCGGACCGGCGTGATTTACGAGAACGAGCTGGTCCACACCGCCGGCTTCGTCAACGCCTACGAGCAATCCAAGTACGAGGCGGAGGTCTACCTGCAGGGCCTAAGGCACGATTTACCCATCACAATCTACCGGTCCAGCAGCCTGGTGGGAGACTCCCGCACGGGGCGCGTGCGCCAGTTCAACTTTCTGCACCAGACGCTGCGGCTGTTCGACAGCAACCCTTCGACAGGCCCCTCGACGAGCTCGGGAGGGGCCTCAGGACGCTGTCTGGTGCCGGCCCTGCCCGGCGACCCCGATGGCCCGGTTGATCTCATTCCCGTTGATTGGCTGGCGGATGCGCTGGTATACCTGGTGAACGAGCGCTTTGAGCCAGGACAGACGTATCACCTGGTGGCCGGCCGCGAACACTCCTTCACGCTGGGCGAGTTGGTTAGTTTCGCGGTCGAGTGCCTGGAACAATCGCCCTACCGCAGCAGAGGCGGGGCAGTGCACCGACCCGACATCGTGGACCTGGAAACCTTCGACGCCCTCCGCCGGCAGGCGGAGGCATCTGGCGAGACCCGGCAGGCCCAGGTGCTGGGAGCGTTGAGCCATTTCATCCCGCAGATGACCGTGCCGAAGACGTTTGATCGGACGAATACCCGCCAGGCACTGGCTCGCTCGGAGGTGAAGCTGCCGGCCATCAAGAGCTACTTCCCCAAAGTCATCGACTACTGCCTGATGACCCGCTGGGGGCGTGTAGCACCAGACCCTAAAGGTTTCGGAAACCTTTAGGGTCTCACATGAGGAGCATGTACACAAATGGGAGCCGTTGATGCTTATCCACCACTCCACTCGACAGAACATTTGCTGACGGCAGCGCTGTCGCAGCGCCTGCCCAGCATGAAGAACCACGTCTCGCGGCTCAAGAGCCGCAAGTGCGTGTTTGAGTTCGACTATGCCGGCGAGCTGACGGACGAGGACATCGCCTGGACGCAGATAACCATCGAGGGTTGGATTGCCCAGGCGGCCGACGCGGTGATCGACTTCGTGCCGCGTGCGGAGGCCGGCCACCTGCCCAACCTGGATCAGGTGCCGGCGGACGCCGATCCAGTGCGCGTCGTTCATCTCGGCGAATTCGACCGCCGGGCATGCATGGGCACCCACGTAGCGAATACCGGGGAGATCGAGAACTTCCGCATCACAAGTTGGCGGGCGGTAGGGGCCGGCCGATACCGGGTGAATTTTGTGGTGGATCAGTAACTATAGTTCTTGTGAGCTACCTTCTTCTTGCGACCATGCTTCCATGAGCGCGTCGAACTTGCGTTGAAACTCTTCGGGATCGCCTCTGAGGCTTGCCGTTTCAACATCCGGTACCCTCAGCAACATTTTTCGACGGCTGGTTCAACTATAGCATCACATTGCCCAAAATCAAAGCCCGACTTTGCTGAACGTGGCCAGGCACACCAGCCGGCTGCTGAGAACGGGTGCAGGTGGTCTGGCTTGTGGCGTACATGGTGGTTTGCCAGCCAGCCTCCCCTGTGCTACCATCTGCGCAAAACGTGTTGCGTGACAGAGATGGAACACACACGACACGCAGTACGTCTTTCGGCTAGACCTTGGTCCAGGGACAGAGGTGAATGGAAAACTTACGTAACGGATTGGCTGTAGGACCGTGGCGACTGGTGTGGGTGCTGGCGCTGTGTTTGCTGGCCGGCCTCTTCGGCGGCGCGCTGGTTGCGTTCGCCACAGCCCCCATCGCCCTGGCGTTGGCCGTGGGGGCCGTGGGCGGGCTGGCCTTGCTGCGCAGCCCGATGCTGGGGCTGCTGTCGGTCATCGGCGTGGTGATTCTGCTGCCCTTCGCGGCGGTTCCCCTCGGGGTTGGCTTCAACCCGACATTTCTCAACCTGGCGTTGCTTGCGACAATCACCGTCTGGGTGCTGCGGGTGGCTCTGGGTCAGCAGCGCCGGCTCGTATTTCCGGCCATCGCGCCGGCCATTCTGGCATACATGCTCATGGCCGTCTTCGCCTTCGTCCTGGGCCTGGGCCACGCAACCCTCACCCCCGCCATCGCCCGCCACTTTGCGGAGTTACTGCTGGCCATCGCCTTCTCGCTGGTACTGGTAAATCTTCTGCAGACCGAAGAGCAACTCACCCTGGCCACGAAGGCGGTGATCCTGGCCGGCGCTGCGGCGGCCTTCATCGGCGTGTTCCTGTACGTCCTGCCCGACAACCTGGCACTGCGGCTGCTGTCGCCGCTGCGTTACCTGGAATACAACGTCGCCCTGCGCTACATCCGCGATGACCCCAGCCTGCCCGAGCGAGCCATCGGCACGTCGGTCGATCCCAATGCCTTCGGCGGGCTGCTGGTGTTGGTGACAGCCCTCACGGTGGCCCAGCTCTTCGCGGAGCGGCCGCTGCTGCCCAAAGCGCTCATTGCGCCCATCGCCGTGCTGATGGGCGTATGCCTGACGCTCACGTTCTCGCGCAGTGCCATGGCCGGCCTGGTGGTGGCCCTGTCCATCATCGCCGTGCTGCGGTATCGCCGGCTGCTCCTGTGGATGGCGGTGGCCGGCGCTATCTTCGTGGTCTTGCCGCAGACGCAAGCGTATGTCAACCATTTCATTGCGGGAGCGAAGGGCCAGGACCTGGCCACCCAAATGCGCTTCGGCGAATACTCCGATGCGTTGCGCCTGATCGGGCGCCACCCATGGTTCGGCGTGGGGTTTGCCGGCGTGCCGGAAATCGACATCTATCTCGGCGTCTCCAGCCTGTACCTGCTGCTGGCAGAAAACATGGGCCTGCTTGGGCTGTCGGTGTTTCTCCTGATGATGGCTCTCTTCTTCCTCCACCTCTGGCGCGAATGGCAAGGGCTTGCCCCGAGTGCGATGGGTATCGAGGGAATGGACAACCCACGACTGCGGCCTATCGTGTTGGGCCTGGGTGCGGGCCTGGCCGGCGCCATGGTTAGCGGCATCTTCGACCACTACTTCGTGAACATCAACTTTCCGCACGCGGTGACGCTGTTTTGGCTCTTTGTTGGCCTGGCCCTCGCAGCAACCCATGTCGCCGCCGATGAAGGCACGGAACCATCACCGTCTGCCGACGAAGGACGAAGGCAACGTCCTGGCTCGCCCCTCGTCATTCTCGCAATGGCGCTGCCGCTGTTGCTGCTCGGTGCCAGCCTGGTCGGTCACACTGCCATTGCCAGAGCAGACAATGACCGATCATCAGCCGCCCCACGCCACAATTCACAATTGACAATTGACAATTCCCAATCTCCAATCTCCAATAACCCGGCCATTCTGCGCAAAATCGACCCCGACCTCCTGAAGGCGGCTCTTGAAAACCGCGAGACTCCCCGGCGTTTCCTGGTCCATGTCCGATCAACCGGGCCGGACCTGACGGCTCTTCAGGCTCTTCCGAAGCCGGCCCGCCGGCGAGCCATCATCGATCGGCTTCAGAAGACGGCCACCACCTCTCAGCAGGCAATCCGCGCCTATCTCTCGAAGGCCCAGACGGAAGGTCACGTCGCCAAATACAAGCCGTTCTGGATTTTCAACGGCCTGGCGGTGACAGGCGACGCCCGTGCGCTCATCGACCTGGCCTCCCGACCCGATGTAGAGGCGATCCGCGCCGACCACAAACACTGGCTACCTGAGCCCGATGTGGTTCCAGGGACGTACACCGCCCATCCAGGCGAAGGATTGGAGTGGGGCATCGAGCGGATCCGGGCTCAGATGGTCTGGCAGGCTCTGGGAATCGATGGCACCGGGGTCGTTGTCGCCAGCATGGACACCGGCGTTGACTGGCAGCATCCCGACCTGCAGGCCGCCTATCGCGGATATAACACCAAGGGATTGCCGATCCACCTCGGGAACTGGTATTCGACAACGGACGAGGACTATATCTACCCGGGCGACGGTCATGGGCATGGGACGCATACCACCGCCACCATGGTCGGGCAAAACGGCGTCGGCGTCGCACCTGGCGCGAAGTGGATCGCCGTGAAGATCTTCCACAACCAGGGGTACACGTTCGATAGCTGGATTCACGACGCCTTCCAGTGGATCATGGCGCCCGCTGGCGACCCCAATCTCGCGCCGGATGTGGTCAACGGCTCCTGGGGCAACGACATCCCCGAAGACCAGACGCTGCGGGAGGACATCCAGCTCCTGAGAGCCGCCGGCATCGTGCCAGTCTTCGCCGTCGGCAACAACGGACCGGAACCCAGGTCCCTGGGATCGCCGGCCAGCTACCCTGAAGTCGTGGCGGTGGGCGCCCTGGATCAGGACGGCGAAGTTGCACGCTTCAGCGCACGCGGACCCTCCCCCTGGGGTGAGATCAAGCCGGAGGTCGTGGCCCCCGGCACTGGTGTCCGCTCCGCCGTTCCGGGGGGTGGCCGGCAGGCCTGGAACGGCACCTCCATGGCGACACCCCACGTGTCGGGCGTCGTGGCGTTGATGCTTCAGGCAGACCCCACCCTCACCCCCGACAAGATCGAGGAGATTCTGAAGTCCACGGCCACACCGATTGGCAAGACGGCGCCCAACAACGACGCCGGCTGGGGCCTCGTCGATGCGTATCGGGCCGTAGCCAGCGTTATGAACGTGGGCTTCCTGTCCGGGCGCGTGACGCGAGCTATCGACGGTCAGCCGGTGGCGGGGGCGGAGGTATCCGTCGCCCGTCGCGAGGGGCAGACGTTTGCCCACACGACCACAGACGAGGAGGGCGGCTACGAGCTAACGTTGCCGCCTGGCCCATACGAATTGTCCGTGTCGGCCTTTGCGTATGAATCCGCCAGTGTACACGGGGTTCGTATCAGCGAGAACGCGCGGATGGCCCGGGACATCCGCCTGGTGCTCCGGCCAGCCGGCGTGCTGTTCGGGCAGGTCACTGATGAGGCAACCGGCGGCCCGCTGGCAGCTCAGATTAACGTGATGGGGACACCTGTCTCCGTCCAGACAGATGCCACCATCCCCGGGCAGTACACGCTGCCACTTCCGCCCGGCGATTACGAGCTCGAGGTGGTGAGCCGGGCGCATCGGGTCGGCCATGCCTCGATCAGCATTGCTGTTGACCAGCCGACCAGGCAAGACTTCAAATTGCCGGCAGCGCCGTCCATCCTGTTGGTGGACAGTGGTGCCTGGTACTACGGGAGCCAGAGCCGCTTCTTCACCGCAGCGCTGGACGCTCTGGACTACACCTACGACGTCTGGCGGATCAAAGACCTGGACAGTGATTTGCCAACCGCCAAAGATTTGTCGGTCTACGACATCACCATCTGGTCCTCACCCCGCGATGCGCCCGGGTTCATCGGTGCCTCCAGCACCATCACGAACTACCTCGAAGCCGGCGGGCGACTGCTCCTCACCGGCCAGGACGTGGGCTATTGGGACGGCGGCGGTTCCCACAATTTCTTTGCGCCGTACTACCGGGACTACCTGCGATCCGTCTACGTGAAGGATGATGCCGGCTATCGAGCGGCGTTTGGCACGGCCGATACAGGCTTCGAGGGCCTGGATCTCCAGTTGGGACGGGGAGACAGCGCACGCAATCAACTCTTCCCCGACCAGATTGCCGCGCTGGACGACGAGCACGTGCAGATTGCTTTTCGCTATGGTGATCCTGAAACGAACCCGGATGGCCCGCCGGGCGGCCTGGTAGTGGGGCAGTGCCTGCCCTATCGCGTGGTATACCTGGCTTTTGGATTCGAGGGTGTCGAGACAGTCGCGGCGCGTTCGGAAGTCATCTCACGCGCCATGCAATCGCTGATGGCGCCGCCACCGACGCTGGGTGTCACGGTAGCGGCCATCCCGTCGCCGGCCTCAGATCGCCGCCTCAGTCGGAAGATCGTGCCCGCCGGCAGCACAGCAGAGCACGTCATTCACGTGCGCAACACAGGCAGTGCAAACGATACCTTCCACCTGTCGCTTCAGGGTGGTGAGTGGGATGCCGGTTTGTGGGCCGGCGATTTCAGCCAACCGCTTTCGGACAGTATCAGAATCGCCTCGTGCGAGGCTATCACGGTCGGCGTGAAAGTGGACGTTCCGCCGGGCACCCCGCGGCACACGACCGACGAGGTCATCTTCAGAGCTGAATCGCACTCGAAAGTGAACGGAGAGCCGGCCTCGGATGAAATGCCGCTGAGGACGAAGACGCCGGCCGGCGTACTCCTGGTGGACGACGATCGCTGGATCAATGTGGAGGAGTACTACGAGCGATCCCTGGACGGTCTGGGCATCGGCTACGATGACTGGCCGGTGGGGTGGAACCCTGGCGAGGCACTGGGATCGCCACCCACCAGCACTTTGAGCCTGTATCCGGCGGTGGTTTGGTTCACCGGCTACGACTGGTACCAGACGCTGACACCCGGCCAGGAAGGAACGCTCGGCCAATACCTGGCGAAGGGGGGGCGACTGTTCCTGTCCTCCCAGGATTATTTGTACACGAATGGGTTTCAGGCATTCGCGCATGACTACCTGGGAGTGCTGACCTACACCGAAGACCTGACCAGCACGGCGGTAACCGGCGAGGCCGGCAACGCTATTGGCGACGGCCTGGGGCCATATCAGCTTGACTATCCGTTCCCCAACCACAGCGATGCCGTTGAGCCGGTGGACACCGCGTCGGTCGTCTTCCGAGGAGACAGCCACCAGCCGGCCGCCACCTCATACGCGCCGGAAATGGCCCGCTCAGGAGACCTGTCGCAGCCCACTTTCAAGAGCGTTTTCTTCGCGTTCCCCTTCGAGGCGCTCCCCCGACCGGCCGCTGAGACCGTTATGGGACGGGTGATGGACTGGTTAAGTCCGTTCCACGCTTCCTCTGTGACCTTTGATCGACCGGTGGCTGCGGAGGGCGATGAGTTGACAGTGACGGTCAGGTTGCACAACGACGGACGATCGACCGGCCAGGCCAGGGTTCGGGCATTCTTGCCATCGCAGGCCGAGTACGTCGTCGGGAGTCTGGGCGGCGCTGACTACGATCCGATAACTCGAGTCATGCGGTGGGAGACCAGCGTGCCGGCCGGCGAAGTGGTCGATGTGACATACCGGATTCGGTTGGCTCCATCTGTCCCGGATGGCACTACGCTCGCCCTTCGCGTTGACATTGTGGACGACGGAGGTCTGAAGCTTCGGCGTTCGGCAGAGGTGCGGGTCGATGCGCCAGATTTGTCTGCCTCGCAGAAGGTCGTGAGCCGCGAACGTGCCGCACTGGGGGACGTTCTCACGTACGTGGTCACATTGCGCAATCGTGGAACTGTGGACGGGGACCTGATGTCGCTCTACGATGAGTTGCCCTCGCAGCTTGAGCTCATGGAGGGTTCGCTGTCTGCGTCGTCAGGACGGGCAACGTCGGATGGCCGGCGCCTCATCTGGGAGGGGCGCGTGCCTCGGGATGCCCCGGTCTCGATCAGCTATCGCGCCCGTGTCGTCGAGCACGGGGTGATCACGAACATCGCGCGAGTGAATGACGGTACCGGCGTTACCACCGAACACGCATCTACGACGATAGTACCCACCAAGCTGTATCTCCCGCTGGTCATGCTGACGAACCACGATTGAACAGTTGGCTAGATGGCTGAGCGGTAACAATGTGAGCCATCCAGCCATCCAGCTATCCAGCAATTCTCATGCTTCATGGAGCCCTGTAAGGGCATGTTGACTGATCACTGACAGGAGTTACGCGGTAAAGGTGACCGGCACTTCTTCAAGCCCGTCGGCGGACCAGTGATGCTGGTATTACGGACAGAACAGGCACGCCAGACACAGTTCCGAAGTGCCGGTCACCTGATCTCGCTCTCACCGCGTAAGTCCTGTCACTGATCACTGTTCACTGTTCACTGTTCACTGACTCAGGCGCTCCCCGTGACCTCCTGCGGTACCGCCCGCCGCTCTGGTTTCCTGGACACGGCCAACTGGAAGCCGACGAACATCACAACCGCTCCAATCAACTCGCTGCCGTAGAGCAAGCCGGTTGTTCCCAGCCGGGCCAGCGTGCCCCCGATAGCCGGCGACAACGCCCCCAGCGCAATCAGCACGTTGCCGAGCACGCGGTTGGGCAGGATCCGCTTGCGCCAGAACAGGAACGCTGAGTAGATCGCACCGCCGATCAGCGTAATGACCCCATAGATGTTGAAGAACGGGGTTAACAGGCGAACTCTGGCCCCCTCGGGCAGGATATTCTTGTACTGGTCGCTGAGCGCGACGCTCGTCGAAAACGTGCCGGCACCGGGGAGCGGGGTGGACCAGAGCATGAACACAGCGAAGAGGGAACCGAGGAGCAAAATGGCCATAAGCCCGTGGGCCACGTATCGCCGGCGCACCAGCAAGTACACCGTCCCCTGTCCCAGCCAGGCCGCCGTCAGAATGGCCCCGCACAGGTACCACAATCGGAACATGGTGGGGCTCCAGGCTCGGGTGGCGTAGAACTCGGCGAAGGTGCCCAGGCCGTACAGCACCAGGCCCAGACCCCACAGCAGCAGGTGATGGGCCGGCCGGCGTGAGCTCCAACGTCGGAAAACGAAAAACGCGAAGATAAAAGTGATGATGGTCGAGAAAAGAGGAAGCCAGTTGACGATTTGCATTCCGCTGATCCTTTCGACTTGATTAGACCCTAAAGGTTTCAGAAACCTTTAGGGTCTTTCCCTTGGTTACTGGTATGGAATGAGCCCAACCAGAACGCCCATGGCCAACAACAATATCACGACCGTGACAAACGCCAGGATGAGTAGAAGAGCAGGCACAACACGTTCGTATAGGAGGGAATGGGCCGGCATGTGGACGCGATCCTCTTGTTGAGAAGTTGCGTTAGAGAGTTTTCGAGCCATCCCAAACTTGATCAAACATCCGCAAGCTTATTGCCAGTATGACACAAGTATACACAAAGTTTCAGAGGAGTCAAGCTGATGATTGAAATCACCGGCTGATACCGCAAACACGTTTCCGATAGCAGACACCGAATTCATTCGGTGGGCTGCCGACTCCACAGTTGGAGCAGCGGTTTTGCCTGTGTGACCTCTCGTTGGGGCGCGATATACCAGCGGTACAGGGTCTGGAAACGATCGCTGGGCTGGAAGATGGTGCGGGGGAGTTGGAGGTTCTGGACGCGGCGGGCAACAGCGTAGTGGTAGATCGGGTAGTACAACAGCAGCGCCGGTACTTCCCTGGCGAACCGTTGCTGGAACTCGCGATACAACCGCCGACGCTCCTCAACGTCCGTCGTTCGCCGGCCAGTCTCCAGCAAGTTGTCGATGGCGGGGTCCTGGAGGCCGGCGTAGTTCTGGCCGCCCTGGATTTGACTCGAGTGCCACAACGGATAGGGGTCGGGGTCGGCGGTTGTTTGGGTCCAGCCGTACAGCACCGCATCGAAATTGCGCGGTTCCAGGTACTGCGCGCGTAGTGCCGCGATGTTGGTTGTCTGGACTGTGGCACGCACGCCGATGTCGGCCCACTGCCGCGCGATGGCCTCGGCCATGGCCTGGCGCGTTGGGTCAGCATTGGTCAGAACATCGACCTCCAGCCGCTGATCACCGTGCTCCCGAACCCCGTCGTCGTCGGTGTCAACCCAGCCGACCTGCTTCAACAACGCGCGCGCAGCCTCGGGATCGTACTGAACGCGGCGGATTTCGGGGTTGTAGGCCCAGGAGCCGGGGAAGATGGGGCTGTCCGCCACCACGCCCTGGCCGGCCAGGTACTCGTCGATCAGTTGCTGCCGGTCGATGGCCATGAGCAATGCCCGGCGCACACGGGGATCCTGAAACAGCGGCCTGTCCAGGTTCAGGAATACCGCCACACAACTGGCCTGCTGGGTTGAGTAGATTGCCAGGTCGTTCAGTTTCCCGGCGGGGTCAAGATCTTCTGAAGGCAGCCGGCTGATCCCTTGAATCTCACCAGCCTGATACGCTGTCAGCAGGCTCGGTAGGTCGGGGTAGAGTCGAAACACGATCTCGTTCAGGTATGGGCGGGGGCCGTAGAAATCGTCAAAGGCCTCCAGTCTGGCGTGGTCGCGGTCCAGTTCCACCAGCCGGAAGGGGCCCGAACCGATCGGCACCTGATTGAACGACACCTGAGACAGCGCCTGCGCGGTGATGTTCTTCAGTCGGTGGGCCGGCAACAGTGGCAGCGTCGTGTAGTCCAGAAACGGGGCCAGGGGCTCGGTCAGCGAGAACCGGATGGTCCGTCGGTCGAGCTTATCGACGGTTACGGTGCGCCACAGCGGAGCCTGGTCAGGGAGGAGGTCGGACGCCTTGTCCTGCAACAGTCCGACGGTATAGAGGACGTCATCGGCCGTCACCGGCGTGCCGTCATGCCAGCGGGCGTCTTCACGGAGTGCGAAGGCGTAAGTCAGGCCGTCGTCCATCACGCTCCAGCTCTCGGCCAGGTCCGGCACAATCTGGCCCTGTTCGTCCGTCCGCGTGAGGCCGCTGAAGACGAGCGAGACCAGGTCGTGCTCAGCGCCGGTCTCCCACAGCAGCGGATTCACGAACTGAACGCGCCCGGCCAGGCCTTCCGTGTAAGTACCGCTGTTATCAGGCTGGACGATGACGCGCGGGGGCTGGTTTCGGACCAGGTTGGCAAGGAGGCCGGCCACAAGGAGCAGGCCGGCGACGGTCACGAGAAGTTGCCAGCGAATTCGTTGGAACATCATCAAAACGGAGCTGGCAATGGTAATAAAGAGGCGTCAGATCACGTTTAGCAGAGAAACGAGCAGGAAGAGCACGGAAAACGCGATAGTCAGGTTAAATATCGTGCGATCGACGCCGCGCCGGCTCTGGTAGACCGATGTCTGGCCCCCAAACACACCCCCAACGCCATGCCCCTGAGCCTGGAGCAGGATCAGCACGGTGAGAGCGATGGACACGATGATTTGTACGATACTCAAGTAGAATTGCAAGCGAATACCTCCCGAAATACGTGAAACGTGATTGACGGCAGTCGTTAATTCATAGAACCGAAAGGCGGAAGCTACTTTCCCAGCATCGGTTTCATGTAATTATAAGACATGGGGCGGCCAATGGCAAATGGTAACTTTCACCTGCTCTCGCCGGATTGTCAAATCCGGCGGCTCAACGGCCCAACTCTGCGCAAAACGGCCGTCTGTGGCCTGGATTTGGCAATCCAGGCCAAGCGAGGTGAACAGTTGCAGCAAATGTACATTCCGCCCGCGACTACCGGCGGCCGACGTTGACCGCTGACCCCTCTGGCACTTCGACAGCGCCCAGGACAGGCCGGCGACAGGACCTCACCCCGGCTCCCCGGCAAGAGCCAACGCCAGATGTAACTCTTTCAGTTGTTCCTCCGACACCTCGGAGGGCGACTGCGTCATCAGGTCCATGGCGCTCTGCGTTTTCGGAAACGCGATGACCTCGCGGATGTTGTGTTCGCCGGCCAGGAGCATGACCAACCGGTCGATGCCCGGGGCGATACCGCCGTGGGGCGGCGCACCATATTCGAAAGCGTCCAGCATGTGGCCAAACTGCGCCCGGGCTTCCTCCATCGTCATTGCCAGCAACTCGAAGACTTTCTCCTGGATCTCCCGTTGGTGGATACGAATGCTGCCACCACCGATCTCCCAGCCGTTGGCCACAACATCGTAGGCCCGAGCACGCACAGCGCCTGGGTCGGTATCCAACAGCGGGATGTCGGCTTCTTTGGGCGAGGTGAACGGGTGGTGTACCGAATCCCACCGGCCTTCGTCGGCGTTCCACTCGAACAGGGGAGGCTCGATGATCCACGCGAAAGCCAGGATGTCGTCGTCCATCAGACCCAACCGCTGACCGATTTCCAGCCGAAGACGGGCCAGCGATTCGGCCACGGTCCCGGGATCGCCGGCCACAATGCCGACCAGGTCGCCCGGTTCAGCGCCGGCGGCTGTGACAATGCCGGTTAACTCCTCGTCGGATAGGAATTTGGCGATGGGGGACGCGATTTCGCCCTGGGAAGTGCGCGTCACGGCGACCAGGCCGGCGGCCCCCCGGTCCTTCACGATTCGCTCCAGCTCACCCACCTGACTGCGGCTCAGCGATGCACCGCCCGGGTACCGGACGGCCTTCACCTGCCCTCCGCCCCTGACCGTGCTGCTGAAAACCTTGAACGGACTGTTGGCGACAAGCTCTGTCAGGTCCACCAGTTCCAGGCCGAACCGCAAGTCGGGCTTATCGTTGCCGTACCGGGCAATCGATTCGTGATAGGTGAGACGGGGAAACGGCTTCTGCTGAATCCGCTTGTTCGTGACCGCCTCCGTCAGCTCGATGAAAAGCTCCTCAATGAGATTCAAGATGTCTTCTTCGTCCACGAAGGACATCTCCAGGTCCAGTTGCGTGAACTCCAACTGGCGATCGGCGCGCAGGTCCTCGTCGCGGAAGCAGCGCGCAATCTGGTAGTAGCGGTCGAAACCGCTGACCATCAGCAGTTGCTTGAGCTGCTGCGGCGACTGGGGCAGAGCGTAGAACTTGCCCGGATGGACGCGGCTGGGGACCAGGAAGTCCCGCGCGCCTTCCGGCGTGCTCTTGATCAGGATTGGAGTCTCAACTTCAATAAACCCGCGCTCATCCAGAAAGCGGCGGATGAACTGGATGATGTGGTGTCGCAGCCACAAGTTCCGCTGCATCCGACGCCGGCGAAGGTCCAGATATCGATACCGCAGCCGCAGCGCCTCATCAACGTGGTTATCTTTGCTGATCATGAAAGGCGGTGTTCTGGACGGATTCAGAACGACCGCCTCGCGGGCCACCACGTCGATGTCGCCGGTAGGCATGTTTGGGTTTTCCTGTCCAGGTGGCCGATGCGCGACCACTCCGTGCACCTGAAGCACCCACTCGTTGCCCACATCGGCCGCCACCGCGTGGGCCTCCGGTGCATTCGAGGGGTTGAATACAACCTGAGTAATGCCGTAGCGGTCACGCAGGTCAATGAAGATGAGTCCGCCGTGGTCACGGCGACGGTTGACCCAGCCGGCCAGCGTTACTTCTTCGCCGACGTGGTCAACCCGCAACTCGCCGCAAGTATGGGTTCGAAGCACCCTGAACCTCCAGTAGTCAGTGATCAGTGATCAGTTGTCAGTGCGCAGCAATCTCAAATAACTGATCTCCAATCTCTAA